>NZ_JAOWIG010000091.1:0-29210 GCF_030332245.1 Citrobacter sp. Cy070 | reverse complement strand
ACGCCTGCTTATGCACATCTGTACGGAGCGGCACCTGCGGAGGGGTCTGCACCGACGCCTGCTTGTGCACATCTGTACGGAGCGGCACCTGCGGGCGGGTCTGCACCGACGCCTGCTTATGCACATCTGTACGGGGCGGCACCTGCGGGCGGGTCTGCACCGACGCCTGCTTATGCACATCTGTACGGGGCGGCACCTGCGGGCGGATCTGCACCGACGCCTGCTTATGCACATCTGTACGGGGCGGCACTTGCGGGCGGGTCTGCACCGACGCCTGCTTATGCACATCTGTACGGGGCGGCACCTGCGGGCGGGTCTGCACCGACGCCTGCTTATGCACATCTGTACGGAGCGGCACCTGCGGAGGGGTCTGCACCGACGCCTGCTTGTGCACATCTGTACGGGGCGGCACCGGCGGAGGGGTCTGCACCGACGCCTGCGCGCGTACCGCTCCTGGTGAAGGTTTCGGCACACAAATCGCTATACTGGCCTTCTTTATAGCGGCCTGTGGTAATGGCCGTGGTCCTTGTGATATTAAACCACTAATATTTGTGGGTGTTTGTCCACTATTTGCCACTCCAACTAATTTGTTAGTTTTAGAGTTAAAGACAGAAACCTCACATATACTATTACCCCTAACTCCAGGGTTATTATGAGTTCTACTCTTTGTAGAGCAGTCTGCTGGAATATCATTTATACCCATAAAGATCCTCATTTAATCTCATTAATAATAAATAATAGTTATACTTTACAAGAAGGCATATAAAAACCATAAAACAGCAGAAAAATAGCATAAAAACCATCATCAAACTTTCAAAAAACGCTCATAATAGTTTGATGGCAGACAAAGAAAATTATTATTATCTTTCATTATTAAACACTAAACATTCACCATGTTTATACAAATAAAAAACGAAGTTGATTATTCAACTTCGTTTTTTAAATAAAGAGCAATTGCCAAATTCAACTACGAACCAACATTACCACCCAGTAAAAAAATTACTGCACTTCAGCCAGTTGGCGCTCGCGATGGCGTTTGAATACCCAGCCTGCAAGCAGCAGGAGAATCCACGCAAAACCGACGTACAGCGAAATGCGGGTATCCGGATGATAGCCAATCAGAGCGATGATAAAGACCAGGAAAATCAGGCCAACAACGGTCGTCGTTACCCCACCCGGTACTTTAAACTTCAGCGCTTTGACCTCTTCCGGCGGCAGACGACGACGGAAGGCGATCTGCGACAGCAGGATCATAATCCACACCCAAACCGTGGCGAACGTTGCCAGCGAAGCGATCACCAGGAAGACGTTTTCCGGCATAATGTAGTTAAGATACACCGCAAACAACAGCGCGATGGTCATCACCATCACTGTTACCCACGGCACGCCACGACGCGACGTTTTGGCGAACATTTTCGGGGCACTGCCCTGCTCTGCCATACCGTGCAGCATACGCCCCACACCGAAGACGTCAGAGTTGATGGCCGACAGCGACGCAGTCAGGACGACAAAGTTGAGGATCCCGGCTGCAAAGGTAATGCCCATATGCTGGAACGTCATAACGAACGGGCTACCGTCGGTACCGACCTGGTTCCACGGGTAGATAGACATAATGACGAACAACGTCCCCACATAAAACACCAGGATACGCATTGGTACGGAATTGATGGCGCGCGGAATAGATTTTTCCGGGTCTTTGGCCTCGCCTGCGGTAATCCCGATAATCTCAATCCCGCCGTAAGCGAACATCACCATTTGCAGCGACATCACCATGCCGAGCCAGCCGTTGCTGAAGAAACCACCGTTGCTCCATAAGTTATGGATACCGGTCGGTTGCCCGCCGTTGCCAATCCCCCAAATGATGATACCAAAACCGGCGACAATCATGATGATAATGGTGGCGACTTTGAAGAACGAGAACCAGAACTCCAGCTCGCCAAACACCTTCACGCTCATCAGGTTGATGGCGCAGATAATCAGCACTACGCTGAGTACCCAAATCCAGTGCGGTACGGCCGGGAACCAGACGCCCATGTAAATACCAAAGGCTGTCACGTCGGCAATGGCGACAATCAGGATTTCAAAACAGTAGGTCCAGCCGGTAATGTAACCAGCCAACGGTCCGAGGTTTTCCTGCGCATAGCGCGAGAAAGAGCTGGCAGCCGGGTTATGAACAGACATTTCGCCCAGCGCACGCATAATAATATACGCCGCCACGCCGCCGATAATATAGGCCAGCAACACGCTCGGCCCCGCCATTTTGATGGCATCGGCTGAACCATAGAACAGCCCGGTACCAATTGCTGAACCTAATGCCATAAAGCGAATGTGCCGGGTGCTCAGCCCACGCTTTAGCTTGTTATTACTTTCCATCGATTCCTAACCTGTTAACACAATAAAAAAACCACGGGGCCATATTAATAGCCCCGTGGTTAAAACTTATTGTCAGTGATATTAGTGTGCGCTGGAGGTCACTTGTCGACCCGCTGCGCGATCCCAGATAACGGCCAGGACCACCATCACGACTGTTGGCATCAACCACGCCAGCCCCTGCTCCGCCAGCGGTAAACGCTGGGTCCAGGCTGGTAAGACATCGCCAATTGCAGAAGCTTTAATGCCATCAAGGATACCAAAAATCAGGCTGATAAACATCGCAGGTGCAATGACGCGGGAAGAATTATGCCACCATGAGCGGGTAAAGCTTAATACAACCAGTGCGATACATGGCGGATAGATAGCCGTCAGCACCGGAATAGAGATCTGAATCAGATGGCTCAGACCCAGGTTAGAAACCACCATCGAGAAGCCGCCGAGGATAAATACCAGCGTACGATAAGACAGTGGAACATACTGGGCAAAGAACTCTGCGCACGCACAGGTCAAGCCAACCGCGGTGACCAGACAGGCGATGAAAATCAGCGCCGCCAGCAGGAAGCTGCCTGCACCACCGAAGGTGTGCTGAACATACGCATGCAGAATTGCCGCACCGTTAGCAGATTGATCGACCAACGTCGCACTGTCTGAACCCAGACGGAACAACGCAAGGTACAGCAGCGTTAAACCCACGCCCGCCATCAGCCCAGCCCAGACGGTGTAACGGGTCAACAAACGCGCTTCGGTAACGCCACGCGAGCGGGCGGCGTTAACAATAACAATACCAAATACCATCGCGCCCAGCGTATCCATCGTCAGATAGCCGTTCACAAAGCCATTCGAGAATGCCGCGTTTTGATAGGCTTCCATCGCATTGCTGATCGGGCCCGCTGGCCAGACAATCGCCGCCACGGAAAGCACAACCAGTGCCAGAATTTTCAATGGAGCAAGGAAGTTGCCCACGGTATCCAGCAGTTTGCCGGGATACAGTGACACCAGAATCACAATCGCGAAGTACACCACGCTGTAGATGAACAGCGGCAACGCAGAATCACCGGTCAGCGGTGCAATCCCAACTTCGAACGAAACCGTTGCGGTACGCGGCGTGGCGAATAATGGCCCCACGGCCAGATAGCAGACGGTAGCCAGCAGCAGACCGGCAACTTTACCGATAGGCGTGCTCAGGCTGTCCACACCGCCGCCCACTTTCGCCAATGCGACCACGGTAAGTACCGGCAGGCCTACGGCGGTAATCAGGAAGCCAAAGGCCGCGGTCCAGACGTGCTCGCCTGCCTGCAAACCAACCATTGGGGGGAAAATAATGTTACCTGCACCAACGAACAGTGCAAATGTCATAAATCCCAGTGCGATAATATCGCGCGATTTTAACTGATGGGTCATAAAGTCTTACTGCCTGTGGATGTGGTGTTGAAAACGTTTAATTTTCTGCCTTTCCCTGCGGGATGATACAGCGGCATTTTTAAGCAATTCCAGCGGGAAATTCTCCCGGTCTGGCGCGGCGAAGAATAGTTTTTCGATTTACCGCGTAAATGCAGTCGGTATGACAGCATTTGATGCGCAATTTAAACGCTTATAACGTTTTAAAGCAAGGTGGGATCTAAAAACCAGAACAATATAGTGATATGAAAAGTTGAACCAGCACAAAACACCATTCCCTGGAAAAAGACATGGGTAATCATGCGAACAAAAAACAATCAAACGTCGTAAAATTCAGGAGCTACTTATTGACTACAACAAAAAAAGCCAGCTCGCGCTGGCTTTTGGAAAGATAAACTTACGAATACGTTTTAACCGCTATTTTTGGCAATTAAACGTTCCGGGATCACGAAACTAAATCGCGTTCCCTGGCCTGGTTCGCTGTCGATATTCAAACGGCTGTCGTGATGATGCAGGGCATGCTTAACGATGGCCAGCCCGAGTCCGCTACCGCCCGTTTGCCGCGATCGCGCTTTATCTACGCGATAAAAACGTTCGGTCAAACGTGGAATATGCTCGGGGGCAATGCCCGGACCGTTGTCTTCCACGCAAAACTCCGCCCCCGACGCCACATGCTGCCAACGTACGGTAATGTGCGTTCCCGCTGGTGTGTGGTTCACCGCGTTGTACACGAGATTCGAGATAGCGCTACGCAACTGCTCCTCGTTGCCCCGCACGTTCAGGCTGTTATCAACATCAAAAGTAAACGTATGTTTTTGCTGGCTCAGGGTTTGCGCTTCGTGCTCGATCACGCGCAGCATCATGGGCACATCGACTTTCTCATTCAGTTGCAACGTCGGAGCAGCTTCAATTTTTGACAGCGTCAGCAGCTGTTTCACCAGGCCTTCCATACGGTACGTTTGTTCACGCATGGTATGCAGCGCTTTTTCGCGCGTTGTCCCTTCCAACGGATGCTCCTGCATCATTTCCAGATAGCCTTGCAGCACCGTCAGCGGCGTGCGCAGCTCATGACTGGCGTTGGCGAAAAAGTTACGTCGGGAACCTTCCAGTTGATGCATCTGCGTAACGTCGCGCGCCACCATCAGCAGTTGCTTATCGGTATAGGGCATCACGCGAATTTCCAGATGCCGTCCGGTGTTGAGTACCAGATTAATTGGCCGACTAAAGTCGCGTGTTTTCAGATACAGCGTAAATTCCGGGTAGCGCAGCAGATTAAGGATATTTTGCCCGCTATCGTCCGGCCAGCGTAACCCTAAAACCTGCTGTGCCAGTCCGTTACACCAGAAAATCCCGCCTTCTTCGGTGGTTAGCACCACTGCGTCGGGCAGTGATTCGGCGCCGCTGCGAAAGCGTTTAATGAGGTTACCCAATTCGCGACGGCGCTTTTTGTTACGCAGCTGCATTTGATGCAGCCCATATAACAACGGCTCCCAACTGCCGCGCCCCGGCGGCGGCGTCATACTTCTGTCGACCCATAGCCACCAGGACAAACGTAATAAATTCCAGAAATGCCAGATAAGCAGGCCCGTTACCGACGCCAGTAAAAACCAGGGCAGGTAACCGAAAAAAGCGCTAAGGATAAATGCCGGTATGCAGCAGAGGATCAGCTCCAGCACCAGCCTTTTCCATGACAATCGTTCAAGCAAACGTCTTACTCCATTTACAGCCTAATCCCTCAGGCCCTTATTACTTGCAGTCAGAAGCGGGTCGAAAAGCGATATCCCGTCCCGCGCACCGTCTGCACCATACGATCGTGTCCGCTGTGCTCCAGCGCTTTACGTAAGCGGCGGATATGCACATCCACTGTCCGGTCTTCCACGTAGACATTGGTTCCCCAGACATGATTGAGGAGTTGTTCACGGCTGTAGACGCGCTCAGGGTGGGTCATAAAGAAGTGCAACAGTTTGAATTCGGTCGGCCCCATATCCAGCGGATCCTCGCCGGTCATCACGCGATGCGATGTCGGATCAAGGCTTAGCCCCTGCATCTCAATAACCTCTTCCACCGCCATCGGTGAAATACGACGCAGAACCGCTTTAATACGCGCCACCAGCTCCTTGGGAGAAAACGGCTTAGTAATATAGTCATCCGCGCCGGTTTCCAGACCCCGCACACGGTCTTCTTCTTCACCGCGCGCCGTCAGCATCATCACGGGGATATCCCGCGTCATCGCTTCCCGTTTGAGGTGTTTAATAAACTGTAGACCCGAGCCGCCGGGAAGCATCCAGTCAAGCAGGACGAGATCCGGCCAGGGTTCATTAAGTTGGTTCACAGCACTGTCATAGTCTTCGGCTTCTACGGGTTGAAAACCGTTTTGCTCGAGCACGAAGCAGACCATTTCACGAATTGGAGCTTCATCTTCTACGACCAGAATACGTCTCGCCATGATTTGCCCTGTTTATAATTAAATCGTTTGCCATCAATACCGTGGCATTATGCGTCACTTTTATGACAGATTTATGAAAAGATAGTCCAGGTTTAACGCAGCCAGGCGAATTATGACAGCCCGGAAACAAGATATTACCGTCCTTGCAAGGTTATAATCTCCGCCATCGTTTTTTTGTCATGGAACTCTTATGCGCATCCTCCACACGTCTGACTGGCATCTGGGCCAAAATTTCTACAGCAAGAGCCGCGCCGCTGAACACCAGGCCTTTCTCGACTGGCTGCTGGAAACGGCACAATCCCATCAGGTGGATGCCATTATTGTGGCAGGTGATATTTTTGATACCGGTTCACCGCCAAGCTACGCCCGCGAGTTGTATAACCGTTTTGTTGTCAATCTACAGCAAACAGGCTGTCATCTGGTCGTGCTGGCAGGAAACCATGACTCCGTTGCCACACTCAATGAATCCCGCGATATTCTGGCGTTCCTCAACACCACGGTCGTTGCCAGCGCCGGCCACGCGCCGCAAGTGCTACCTCAACGCGACGGCACGCCGGGTGCGATCCTCTGTCCGGTTCCTTTTTTACGTCCGCGCGACATCATTACCAGCCAGGCTGGGTTGACCGGGCAAGAAAAACAGCAGCATTTATTAGGTGCAATCACCGACTATTACCAACAGCAATATCAGGACGCCTGCGCGCTGCGTGGCGACCAGAATCTGCCAATTATTGCGACAGGGCATCTGACCACCGTCGGCGCCAGTAAAAGTGACGCCGTACGCGATATTTATATTGGGACGCTGGATGCTTTTCCGGCACAAAATTTCCCACCGGCGGATTACATCGCGCTGGGACATATTCACCGGGCACAGGTCATCGGCGGTACGGAACATATTCGCTATTGCGGCTCCCCGATTGCACTGAGTTTTGACGAGTGCGGCAAAAGCAAATGCGTCCACCTGGTGAGCTTTGAAAACGGTAAGCTGAGCGCCGTTGAAAACCTCATCGTACCAGTAACCCAACAACTTGCCGTATTGAAAGGCGATTTAGCGACGATTAGCGCACAGCTGGAACAATGGCGTGGCACGCAACAGGAACCGCCGGTGTGGTTAGATATAGAAATCGCGACCGATGACTATCTGCATGATATGCAGCGCAAAATCCAGACTCTGACCGAAGACTTACCGGTAGAAGTCTTATTGGTGCGTCGTAGTCGTGAACAACGCGAGCACATCATGGCCAATGAACGTCGTGAAACATTAAGCGAGCTGAGCGTGGCGGAGGTGTTTGACCGCCGCCTGGCGCTGGAAGAACTCGAAGAACCGCAGCGTGAGCGGCTTAATCAGCTGTTTAGCGCAACCGTACAGACGCTTGCCGGGGAGGCTGAAGCATGAAAATTCTCAGCCTGCGTCTGAAAAACCTCAACTCTCTGAAAGGGGAATGGAAAGTTGATTTCACGGCAGAGCCTTTTGCCAGCAACGGGCTGTTCGCCATCACCGGTCCAACCGGTGCCGGAAAGACCACCCTACTGGACGCCATTTGCCTCGCGCTGTACCACGAAACACCACGACTCAATACCGTATCGCAGTCGCAAAACGACCTGATGACCCGCGATACGGCGGAATGTCTGGCCGAAGTTGAATTCGAAGTCAGAGGCGAAGCCTATCGCGCATTCTGGAGCCAGAACCGCGCGCGCAATCAACCAGAAGGTAACCTGCAGGTTCCGCGTGTCGAACTGGCCCGTTGCGCCGATGGCAAAATTCTCGCCGATAAAGTTAAAGACAAGCTGGAAATGACCGCCGAGCTTACCGGGCTGGATTACGGCCGTTTTACCCGCTCGATGCTGCTGTCTCAGGGACAGTTTGCCGCATTTCTCAATGCCAAACCGAAAGAGCGCGCCGAACTGCTGGAAGAGCTGACCGGCACAGAGATTTACGGCCAAATCTCCGCCATGGTGTTTGAAAAGCACAAAGCAGCGCGTACGGAGCTGGAAAAACTGCAGGCCCAGGCCAGCGGCGTGGCGCTGTTAGCACCAGAGCAGGTACAGTCTCTGACAGAAAGTTTGCAGGTACTTACTGACGAAGAAAAACAGCATCTTACCCGTCAGCAAATCCAGCAACAGCATCTTAATTGGCTCATCCGACAAAATGAGCTGCAGGCAGAAGTAAGCCGCCACCAGCAAGCATTACAGACCGCAAAAGAGGCGCAAGATAAAGCACAACCGCAGCTGGCGACACTCAGCCTGGCACATCCCGCCAGAGCATTGCGTCCGTACTGGGAGCGAATTAAGGAACAATCCGCCACGCTCCGCCGAACACGACAGAATATTCAGGAAGTGAATGCTCGCTTACAAAGCAGCTTATCGCTGCGCGGGCGCATCCGTCAGCAGGCACAAAAACAGTCGGCGACCCTGCTCACCGAACAGCAGGCGCTAACCGACTGGCTGAACGAACATGACCGTTTCCGCTTATGGAGCAGCGAACTGGCAGGATGGAAAGCGCTATTGGCACAGCAATCTGACGCTAACGAGCAGCTACGTCAGTGGCAAAAACTACGCGACAGCGACGTGCGCAAGCTGGATGCACTGCCGCTTCCCTCGTTGGCCCTTAGCGCGCAAGAGGTCACGGTAGCGCTGGCGCAGCACTCACAGTTGCGTCCATTACGCCAGCAACTGAGCAATCTGCATGGACAAATTGCGCCGAAACAAAAACAACTGGTACAGCTGCGCACCACAATTCAGCAGCGCCAGCAGGAGCAAGCACAACGCAACGCGGCCCTGGCAGAAAAACGTCAGCGCTATAAAGATAAAAATCAGCATCTGACCGATGTGAAAACGCTCTGCGAACAGGAAGCACGGATTAAAGATCTGGAAAGCCAGCGTGCTTTACTGCAGTCCGGACAGCCTTGTCCGCTTTGTGGCTCCACGACACATCCGGCCATTGAGCACTATCAGACCCTCGAACTCAGCGTCAATCAGGCGCGGCGTGAGGCATTAGAAAAAGAGGTCAAAACGCTGGCCGATGAGGGGTCAACGCTACGCGGGCAGCTCGACGCGATAACCCAACAGCTACAGCGCGATGAACGCGAGGTACAGACGCTTTCTCAGGAGGAGCAAGCACTTACTAAAGAGTGGCAGACGCTGACTACCAGTCTGAACATAACGTTGCAACCGCAGGATGATATCGCCCCCTGGCTTGCAGCCCAGGAAGAACACGAACAACAGCTTCACCAGTTGAGCCTGCGTCATGCCCTGCAGGCACAAATTACTGCACATTCCGAACAGATAACCCAGCTTCAACTGCATATTGAACAGCGGCAGACTACGCTTCTCGCTGAATTAGCCCGCTACGGTCTGTCGCTTCCTGCCGATGACGATATCACCGCCTGGCTTAACGCACGTGTGGGCGAAGCGCAGATGTGGCAGCGTCGCCAAAATGAACTGACCGAGCTCCAGGCGAAAATGGCACAGCTTGCGCCATTGCTGGAAACATTGCCCGAAACCGGCGCGAAGGAAGAAACGACAGAAAGCCTGGCGCTGGAAAACTGGCGGCAGGTGCACGACGATTGCCTCTCTTTACAGGGCCAGTGGCAATCGTTGCAACAGCAGGAAGCCCAGGAGGCACAACGCGCAGCAGAGATTCAGGCACAGTTTGATAGCGCATTGCAGGCCAGTGTTTTTGACGATCGCGACACCTTCCTTGCCGCCCTGCTTGATGAAGAGGCGTTTAACCATCTTGAGCAGCTTAAGCAATCGCTGGAAGGCCAGCTACAACAGGCGCAAACGCTGCTTAACCAGGCTCAGCAGGCGCTGGCAACGCATCAGCAGCAACCGCCTGCCGGCGCGGATCTCACACTCACCGTGGACTATCTTCGCGATGCACTGGCGCAGCTCACGCAACAACTGCGGGATAACACCACGCGCCAGGGCGAAATTCGCCAGCAACTCAGGCAGGATGCCGAAAACCGCCAGCAGCAGCAGACCCTGATGCAAGAGATTGAAAAGGCCTCACTGCTGGTCGAAGACTGGGGTTACCTGAATGCGCTGATCGGCTCGAAAGAAGGTGATAAATTCCGCAAATTTGCCCAGGGACTGACGCTGGATAACCTGGTCTGGTTGGCCAACAACCAGTTAACCCGCCTGCACGGTCGCTATCTGTTGCAACGCAAGGCCAGTGAGGCGCTGGAACTTGAAGTGGTGGATACCTGGCAAGCCGATGCCGTGCGTGATACCCGCACGCTCTCCGGCGGCGAGAGCTTCCTCGTGAGCCTGGCGCTGGCGCTGGCGTTGTCCGACCTGGTCAGTCACAAAACACGTATTGACTCCCTGTTCCTCGACGAAGGTTTCGGCACGCTGGACAGTGAAACGCTGGATACCGCCCTCGACGCGCTGGATGCCCTGAACGCCACTGGCAAAACCATTGGCGTGATAAGCCACGTTGAAGCGATGAAAGAACGTATTCCCGTGCAAATCAAGGTTAAAAAAATCAATGGATTAGGTTACAGCAAACTCGACAAGATGTTTGCAGTGGAGTAATCACCCTGTGGGTGTAGTTTCACAGGCCGGATAAGCGCTAACGCCATCCGGCACGCTATGTAGCACAATATTGCATACTCAGGGGCGGATATGGAATGGCATTCCACTTCGCTTATCCGCAAGCTATCCCTTTATTGACGGCGAGCATTCAGCGCTGTGGCGCACATCCTGCGTCTTTATTGTTGGCAGGTAGTATGAAAAAAGTCATTTTCTCTTTAGCCCTCGGGACGTTTGGGCTGGGCATGGCCGAGTTTGGCATTATGGGCGTCTTAACCGAACTGGCGCGTGACGTGGGCATATCCATCCCCGATGCTGGCCATATGATTTCGTTTTACGCCTTTGGCGTTGTCATCGGCGCACCCATTATTGCCGTGTTTTCCAATCGTTTTTCGCTTAAGCATATTCTGCTGTTTCTGGTCACACTCTGTGTCGTCGGTAACGCCATCTTCACCCTCTCTTCCAGCTATTTTATGCTGGCGGTAGGCCGGCTGGTCTCCGGGTTTCCACACGGGGCATTTTTTGGCGTCGGCGCGATTATCCTGTCAAAGCTGGCGCGCCCTGGTAAAGTTACCGCCGCCGTGGCGGGTATGATTTCCGGCATGACCGTCGCCAATCTGATTGGCATTCCCATTGGCACCTGGCTGAGTCAGACGTTTAGCTGGCGCTACACGTTTCTGCTGATTGCCGTGTTTAACATCGCCGTTATTCTGTCGGTTATGTTTTGGGTACCCAACCTCCGCGACGAAGCAAAAGGCAGGCTACGCGAGCAATTTCACTTTCTGAAAAGTCCCGCACCGTGGCTCATTTTCTCCGCCACCATGTTTGGGAACGCCGGTGTTTTTGCCTGGTTCAGCTACGTAAAACCCTACATGATGTACATCTCTGGTTTCTCCGAAACGCTGATGACTTTCATCATGATGCTGGTTGGGCTGGGGATGGTGTTGGGCAACCTGCTGAGCGGTCGACTGTCTGGTCGCTACACGCCGCTACGCATTGCGGTAGTAACTGATTTTGTGATTGTACTGGCCCTGCTGCTGCTGTTTGCATTCGGCGGCATCAAAACCGCCTCGCTGACGTTCGCCTTTATTTGCTGCGCGGGTCTGTTTGCGCTATCAGCACCGCTACAAATTTTACTGCTACAAAACGCGAAGGGCGGTGAACTGCTGGGGGCGGCCGGTGGGCAAATGGCCTTTAATCTGGGTAGCGCAATTGGCGCTTACTTCGGCGGCTTAATGTTGACGTTGGGTTTTGCCTACAACTACGTCACGATCCCTGCGGCTCTACTGTCTTTTACCGCGATGTCATCACTGCTGATCTATGGTCGCCTGAAGCGCGGCGTGCAACAACAGGTTGCACCCGCGACATAAACGTTTATGCCTGTGGCCACAGCCAGGCCGCGCCGCGCACGCCACTGGAGTCACCGTGTAACGCCTTGCGCAGAGGCGTTTCACACTCACCGCCAAAAACAAACTGCTTCATCAACGTCGGGACGTGTTGATACAGCCTGTCGACATTGCTCATTCCCCCGCCCAGTACAATGACATCCGGATCGAGAATATTTACCACATGCGCTAATGATTTCGCCAGGCGTAATTCATATCGGCTCAGCGCCTGTTCCGCCAGCGCATCCTGTTCGTTTACCAGACGGATAATTTCACTGCCTTTTAGCGGGTTCCCGCTCAGGCGATGATAATCAGTGGCAAAACCGGTCCCTGAGATAAAGGTTTCAATACAGCCTTGTTTACCGCAATAACAGGGTACTTCCTGCCGATAGCGCAGCTCATCTTCGTCCATCCACGGCAGCGGATTATGCCCCCACTCGCCCGCCGTGCCATTCCCACCGGTATGCACCCGGCCGTTCAGCGCCACGCCGGAACCACAACCGGTACCAATTATCACCGCAAACACGGTCTGCGCCCCCGCCGCTGCGCCATCGACCGCTTCAGACACAGCCAGGCAGTTAGCATCGTTTGCCAGGCGGACTTCGCGGTTCAGACGCGCACTTAAGTCTTTGTCAAAAGGCTGCCCGTTAAGCCAGGTCGAGTTGGCATTCTTCACCACTCCGGTGTAGGGCGAAATTGAACCGGGAATGCCCATCCCTACGGTTCCCGTCTGCCCGGTGGCTTTTTCCGCCATCTCCACCAGCGCGGCGATGGTTTCTATGGTTTGTCGATAATCATCACGCGGCGTCGGCAGGCGATGGCGAAAAAGCTGTTCGCCTGCATCGCCAAGCGCGATAACTTCCGTTTTTGTACCGCCCAAATCGATACCTATACGCACTGTTTGCTCCTCTTCCCGATTAACAATGCAAGCATAGCGACAATTCGCTATCATGCCCGCTGGATTTAACGACAAGGCCGTGGAAATTATCATGCTGTGGTTCAAAAATTTAATGGTTTACCGTCTTAGCCGCGATGTTTCTTTGCGTGCCGAAGAGATGGAAAAACAGCTGGCATCAATGACGTTCACCCCTTGCGGTAGCCAGGATATGGCAAAAATGGGCTGGGTTCCGCCGATGGGATCGCACAGCGATGCATTAACGCATACCGCCAATGGCCAAATTATTATCTGCGCCCGCAAAGAAGAAAAAATTCTGCCGTCGCCGGTTATCAAACAGGCGCTGGAAGCAAAAATAATCAAACTGGAAGCTGAGCAGGGTCGCAAGCTCAAAAAGACCGAAAAAGACTCGCTGAAAGATGAAGTGTTGCACTCATTGCTGCCGCGCGCCTTTAGCCGCTTCAGCCAGACAATGATGTGGATCGACACCGTCAACGATCTGATCATTGTCGACTGTGCAAGCGCGAAGAAAGCGGAAGATACGCTGGCGCTGCTGCGTAAAAGCCTCGGTTCACTGCCGGTTGTCCCGTTGACGATGGAAAACCCTATTGAGCTAACGCTGACCGAATGGGTTCGCTCCGGCACAACGGCACAGGGATTCCAGTTGCTGGACGAAGCCGAACTGAAAGCGATGCTGGAAGACGGCGGCGTGATCCGCGCGAAGAAACAGGATCTGGTTTGCGATGAAATTGCCGTACACATCGAAGCAGGCAAACTGGTCACCAAACTGGCCCTCGACTGGCAGCAGCGCATTCAGTTCGTTATGTGTGACGACGGCTCCATTAAGCGTCTGAAGTTTAGCGACGAGCTGCGCGATCAGAACGAAGATATCGACCGCGAAGATTATGCTCAGCGTTTTGATGCCGATTTCATCCTGATGACGGGTGAACTGGCGGCGCTGATTAAAAGCCTGGTGGAAGGACTAGGCGGCGAAGCGCAGCGCTAAGCCGTGTTTACCGAATGGCGGCTCAGTGTCGCCATTCGCTATTTTTACGCTTACAGATAGCGGCAAAGATAGGATGTTGGCTCTGCCACCTGCAGATGAAACTCACTGTTGCCCGGTACGTTAAACACGTCCCCTGCGGCATATACTTTCCACTCGGTTTCCCCCGGCAGCAGCACGTTTAGTGCGCCACTAACCACCGTCATCTCTTCAGGCGCCGCTGTACCAAAGGTATATTCACCTTCAGCCATAACGCCAACGCTGGCGCGGCCAGTACTGCTGCTGGTAAAACCGATCGATTTTACTTTGCCGGAAAAGTATTCATTACTTTGAAGCATACAACTGGCCCTATCTCGTGATTAAGTTGATAACCAATATAGGGGCCTGGCGTTGTACCTGTCACGCAAAATTAAGCGAGCAACTCGGATGCCAGTCGGGCAATCAGTACGTTAGACAGAAGAACCGGGACATCCAGAGACTTTTGCAGTAAATCACGATGGCGTTGGTTAAAACCCAAACAATCCAGCATGATCACATCCGCGCCCTGCTCAAGCAGATCTTTTCCGGCATCAATCAGCTGTTGTTCAGAACCGTGAATCGGGTTTGCCACGGCATAGACGGGGGACGTCTGTAGCACCTGCCATTTTTGTTCCTGGGCCTGGAGCAACTCGGCGACCGGCACAATCACCCCAACCTGGTGCCCTTCCACAATTGAGGCCACCAGGGGAGGAATAATTCGTAAAGGCTCCAGCAGGATACTATTGCGGGCCGTCAGGCGGGTAATTGAGGCCGTGCTCATCAGCAAAATAACGTCAAAACCCTGGTTATCCAGCACTTCAACAATACTTTGCAAATCGCGCTCGACTTTCTGGCGCGAGACATGAGCCAGTTGATGGTCGCTCAGTAGCGTCAATAACGACTCGTCGCCGGGCGAGACCGCATACTCGGCCATCACATCTTCTCGCCGCATCTGTCCCAGCAGGCTGTGGTGAGTAATGTGTTGTTCATCTATATATTCCGTCAGGAGCGGTAACACCTCACACATCGGCACAACACCAATCGTGAGGATAGCCAACGACGTACTCATTTGTTGCTCCACCGTCTTCTTACTTTGCCGTGAATTCCCGGACAAATGCCGGGTACTGACCTGCGCTACAAATGCTCAAAAGCGTAGCAGCAGATCGGCGATGCATAGTGTAAAGATTCCTAATCATTCCAGTACTAGATTGTTATCGCTTAATTTTCACTTTCCGCGGTATAGCAGGAGGTTCGAAAATTGTGATACAGGCACGCTCCGGCAGAGGACAGATAATATGTCTGCACGCCCGGGATGGAGTGGAAAGGTCGGTCTATATCGGGAAGCCCTTAACAATAAGCTCCGCCCTGTAGCCGTGACCGGGCTTGCGACAGTATCACAAGAATATCAGCCACAACCTGCGAAGGTTCATTCGTCGCATCAACAATATAATGCGCCGCTTCACGATACAGCGCATCGCGCTGCTCAAGCACTTCCTGCACTTCTTCGGTTAATGGCTTGCCAGTTAACGTCGGGCGCAATCCTTCCTCAGGCGCCTCTTCCAGGCGGTTTACCAGTACCGATACTGGTGCGTTTAAATAGATGACCATGCCGTGACTACGCATGTAGTGACGATTATATTCAGTAAGAATAATACCGCCGCCGGTCGCTACGACTGTTGAGGGGGCCGTAACGGCCTGCAGGGCGGTCGTTTCCTGGGCGCGAAAACCTTCCCATCCTTCTCTTTCAACAATTTCAGCCACCGTCATCTGCAGATGTGATTGCAACCAGCGATCGGTATCAACGAACTGAAAGTCGATGGCTTTCGCCAGCGCCATACCGGTTGTCGTCTTACCACACCCCCGGGGGCCAACAAGATAAAGCGGTTGTGTCATCACAGAAGTTCCCCAGAGAACCGCAGGTAAGCGGGATCTGATGCTGTTAAAGTTATAATCATACCATCAAACTAGTACGTCGCCAAAGTGTAAAGAATATATTCCAATAAGGCGATAAAATTGATTAAACCCTACTATAACAAGAATTCACAACGAAGAAAGTGTAAAAAATAAATTACAATTATTATTTTCTACGTTGAACTTCCAGCCACCACTTGTCCAGTTCAGCCGCAAAATGTTGCCTGTCACGCGGCGAAAGGCTGTCAGGTCCCCCGGTCTGGATCCCGCTGGCACGCAGCGTATCCATAAAATCACGCATCGTCAGACGTTCACGGATCGTTGCCTCGGTATAGCGCTCACCGCGCGGGTTGAGCGCCGCAGCGCCTTTTTCAATGACTTCAGAGGCCAGCGGGATATCCGCCGTGACAACCAGGTCTCCAGCGCTGCACTGGCGCACAATTTCGTTATCGGCGACATCAAACCCAGCCGGAACACGTAAGGTGCGGATAAAACGCGAAGGCGGAACGCGCAAACTCTGATTGGCGACCAAAATGAGCGGCATCTGCATCCGCTCGGAGGCCCGATATAAAATTTCTTTAATCACATTCGGACACGCATCCGCATCCACCCAAATCGTCATAACACCTCCAGACACATGTGCAATTGCACATTGTCTCGTGCTTTTACTTTCAGGCAAAGCGCTGTTTCTTCTTCTGAACGCCTTCATTCCGCGCTAAGCTTAGCTTTCCCAGATTTACCCTAAATAATTCAAGTTACTTGAAGGATGACGGGTATAAAACAATGAATATCACGCATAGGGAGTGACAAGATGGACAAGAAAATTGGTTTTATCGGCTGCGGAAATATGGGTAAAGCGATTCTTGGCGGCCTGATCGCCAGCGGCCAGGTACTCCCCGGACAAATCTGGGTCTATACCCCCTCTCCCGATAAAGTCGCAGCACTGCACGATCAGTACGGCATAAATGCGGCGCAATCTGCGCAAGAAGTCGCGCAGATTGCAGATATTGTCTTTGGTGCCGTGAAGCCTGGCATCATGATTAAGGTGCTGAGTGAAATCACCTCCAGCCTGAACAAAGATTCTCTGGTGGTATCCATTGCGGCGGGCGTCACCCTCGATCAACTCGCCCGCGCACTGGGTCATGACCGTAAAATTATCCGCGCAATGCCTAACACGCCGTCACTGGTCAATGCAGGAATGACGTCCGTCACCCCAAATGCGCTGGTAACACCGGAAGATACTGCTGACGTGTTGAATATTTTCCGCTGCTTTGGCGAAGCCGAAGTCATCGCAGAATCGATGATTCACCCGGTCGTTGGCGTCAGTGGTTCAGCCCCGGCCTATGTGTTTATGTTTATCGAAGCCATGGCGGATGCCGCCGTTCAGGGCGGCATGCCACGCGCGCAAGCATATAAATTCGCGGCACAGGCGGTCATGGGATCGGCGAAGATGGTACTGGAAACGGGTAAACATCCTGGAGAACTAAAAGATATGGTGTGCTCGCCTGGCGGAACCACCATTGAGGCAGTGCGCGTCCTCGAAGAACGCGGCTTCCGTTCATCAGTCATCGAAGCGATGGTTAAGTGCATGGAACAATCAGAGAAACTCAGCAAATCCTGAGTGCAAGTCGGACGTCAGGCCGCCGCTTCAGTACGGTTACGTCCGGCATTCTTTGCTTTGTAAAGCGCCATATCCGCTGACTTCAACCACTCCCGATAGTGCTCTGTTTCAGAAGTCAGCGGAGCAACACCGACGCTAATCCGCAGGGCTACTTGCGGAGCACAGGACAAGCGTAACTGGCTAAGTCGTACATGGACGCGCGACATCGCTGCGATGGCGCTGGCTGCAGGTGTTCCGCACATAATTACCGCAAACTCATCACCACCAAAACGCCCAATCACATCACTGCCGCGCAGCGTCATTTGCAACTGACGCGTCAGCGCAACAATCGCCTGATCCCCAACATCATGACCCCAGGTATCATTGATGCTCTTAAAATGGTCGATATCGATAATAAGCAGCGTGGCATCACGTTGCTGACGACGGCAATTATCAAATTCATTGCGCAGCAGTAGCTCCCAATGGCGCCGATTATAAACGCCGGTCATTCCATCCCGCGTACTCATTACCTGCAGACGGCGTTTATGCTCCGCCAATTTGATCACCGTCTGGTAGCTAACCCAGGCAAACAGCAGCGGGTAAATCACCAGTACCGGCAGCGACAACAGCACGCTCAGTTGCGTACTGCTAAACACGACCGGAATATCCGTTAACTGTAGCGTAACCAGACATGAAACCACCATCAACACGACGCCAGCGATGAATAATCGCACCCCACCTGCGCCCATCAGGTTAATGCAGATAATCATCAGTAGCGCCGTGGATGGCAGCAGGTTTGCCCCCATGATCCCCACCCACATGCCAGCGAGGATCGCATCGGTTTTAATATTCGTAAATTCACTGTACAGCGGATCTTCCGCTTTGCTCGCCAACTGCCACGCCAGGTGCGGCCAGACAAACGCCCATCCCACCAGTAACAGCCACCAACCTCCGGTTATGGGTTGCGAGACTAATACCGACGCAATGGGGAAAAACATTCCCCCCAGCCCGACTGCGCGAGGCAGTCTTATCCGTCGGGCAAATCGCAGACCGGAACGTTGGTGGTCGTTTTGATGAAGCGATATAAATGCTTCATTCGGTACGGCCTTCTTTTGATAAAAGTTTTCATCATTCATCGTATTTGGGAATATTCTGAAACAAATTTCCCAAATTATAGAAAGGGGTCTGGCGGCGGAAGTATGATATTTCGGGTGAGCGATTTTATCCGCTCACCCGTATGTATTACGCAGCTTTTTTCAGGCAAGCGCTCATAAATTTTTTACGATCGTCGCCTTTCAGCGACTGCTCTGTTGCCTGAACGTTGCATTCACGCATTTTCTGCTGCTGCGGCGTCAGACTCTTTTCATCAGGCGCAGACTTACTGTTTTTCAGGCAATCACTCATATATGTCTTCCGGGCATCCCCTTTTAAGGTCTGCGCCGTCGCCTGCTGGTTGCAGGTGGTCATACGCTGTTGTTGCGGGGTTAACGTCTTCTCGGCAGCGCCGACGGTAGTTAAGAAAACCAGGCCAAATAATAGGGTAACGAGCAATGTTATTTTCATAGCACCATCCTGTTGTGAGTATTCACTCTACACGTCACCTTTCAAGCAACCTCGATGCTGGCGGCCTGAAGGATGACGTGTAGTAAGTCTGGTTGCTGACGCAGAAATAGCCACCTCATTAGTAAAATTAAGTGACCAAATAGCAGGTTACTTCAGACCTAACGCCGCTTTCATGGTGTAAAACAGGTCAGTCTGATCGGTCAGGCCTACCACATTCGCCGCATGCGGACCATAGGCAGCAATGCGCAGCTGGCTGCCGGTATGCTCCTGAGATTCCTCTTCCGAGTTGCCATAGCTGATAACCATCACCGCACCATCTTTGGTATTCATCGCCTGAGTCAGGCCAGGGGCTTTGGTGTCTGGCGCAACAATCTGGCTGGCATGCGCGTGGTCAGCGGTCACGACAACCAGCGTGTTGCCGTCTTTCTTCGCGAAGGCCAGCGCGCGCTGTACAGCTTCATCCAGATCGACCGTTTCACCAATCTGACCGCACGGGTTTGCGGCGTGATCCTGCTTATCGATGGACGCACCTTCTACCTGCAGGAAAAAGCCTTTTTCATTCTTACTTAACAGCTCAATCGCTTTATCCGTCATCTGGGCAAGCGTTGGCACCGTGTCGTTACGTTTTGGATTTGGCGTACAGGTCACGACTGGCTTATCAAGGTTACCGTGGTAAGACGCTTTTGGCCCTTCCCAGCGTACCGGCATGTTGCCGTCAGAGAACAAACCTAACAGCGGTTTATCCTGATTCGCTTCGGTAATGGCTGCCAGCGTCGCGGTATCACTGACCATCTGATAGCCACGGGCCTGAGCCTGTTCACGCAGCGTTTTCCCCTGCCACTCGCCCGCAGCTGCGGTCTCAGCAAAGGTTTTTGCCCCGCCGCCCAGCGTAACGTCAGCGCGGGCATTCAATAATTGTTCGGTGATTGACCCTTTACCGCCTTTTTCCAGCGCATTCGTCGGGCATTTCTCAGCGGTGACGCTCGGTCCGTAACATTTACGCGACGTCACATGCGCAACCAGCGCGGCGGGGGTGGCATCCTGCAATTCAGCAGTGGATACGTTGCCTGTCGCCAGACCGGCAGCTTTAGCCATTTCCAGAATAGTGGCGTGATCTTTTTCGTGAATATCAACGCCCAGCGCACCGTTATATGTTTTAACACCGGTCGTCCATGCCGTCGCAGAGGCTGCGGAATCGGTCACATAGTCAGGTTTACCCGTTTTTTTATCCAACGCGTAGTGCGTGTATTGTCCGGTCAGGGGTAACGCATCAATACCTTTAAAAAAACCACCGGCGCCTTCTGCATAATTTCGCGCAGCGGTAATTTCCGAGTCCCCCATACCATCACCGATCAATAAAATAATATTTTTGGCCGGTTTATCGTTCAAAGAATCTCGTAGTGCTGCCGTTTGATCAGTCGTTAATCGACGCGCGCCACCCGGTGTGGTGATATCTCCCTGTGCGGCACGATTATCCATAGCCGCTACGGTAGATGTTTCTGCATGAATAACCGGGGTAAACAGCAAGGGTAACAGGGCAATAGCGAGTGCGCTTTGTTTCACTTTATTTTCTCCATGTACAAATACGGTAAAATTAAAACAAAGCGACTATAAGTATTTGATGTGACACTTTTATGATAATTCGTGGATAAGTATCTGCAGATATCTCAACACGTTTTAGGTACGTTCTCGCCAGCACTGTGCATGGTCGTCAGAAATGCAGGCATTTGACTTACCCCTGCCAGCGCGTCTTCTATTTGACGAATCAGTGTTTGCTGCTCATTTGTTGCCATGTTGCGCAGCATTTCCATGATGACCCGCTCTAACGTTGCGACTTGCGCGGCCAGGTCTTGCGACTCTTCTTCTTTTTGGGCGAGCTTAAGTAACAACTCAGTGATGAGATTTTTCATTTTCGTATTCCCTTAACCAAATAAAGGCCACGTTATCACTAAGACTCACAACTTCCTAGAGGATGAAAGTTGTATTTATTGCAGAAATAAAACGTTTTGCGAAAACAATCACAACACAAAATAAGGGGGAATAACGCTTTCTGCAGAATAATTCAATATAAAAGGGTAAGGAGATTAATAGTCACCCAGATATATAATCTTCAATTATGGATTAACAACGCTGGCAACCCGCGTTGTTAATCCGCCATTCAGCGAGCGAGACGCCGGCGTCGCAACGCGATAGCCAGTTGCCAGATATTAATAAGCACAATGCTCGCGGTAGCGATAAAGACCCAGCGGAAACCCGCCATGGCCGATACGGTTGCCCCCATCAAGGGTCCAGCGACGTTGCCAAGATACATAAACGACTGGTTATACCCAAAGATGCGCCCGGTAATCTGCTCGCTGGAGTATTTCACTAATAGCGTTTGCACCGCAGGCAGCATTGCACCGTCGGCAAAGCCAAGCAGAAAACGTAGAACTCCCAACTGCAACGGCGTGGTAACCCACGACATGGCGAAAAACAGCACCACGGCGAAGATGAGCGTTGCCATTAGAATCCGTTCAGTACCAATTCTGTCGCCCAACTTTCCAAGACGTGGCGCTGAAATCAAAGCGGATATGCCGGGAACCGAGGCAATCAGGCCGCTGAGAAAGGCAATATTTGAGCTATCTGGCACCATCGATTTGATAAACAGCGCCAGAATGGGGCCAATTGAGCCGTTACACAGTTGAATCACCATGGTGGTAAAAAACAGGCTAATGACCAGCGCGGGATACGGTAACGAAGCAAAAACAGCTTTCCCGCTTAAACGCTCGCTTTTTTTAATCACTGGTCGGACACCCTCTTTAATTAAGAACAGTGTGACCAAAAAACTCACCACCAACAGCGCGGCGGTAATACAAAATACCGCACGTAAACCAACATGGTCGGCAATAAAACCGCCCATCAGCGGCCCGCCAATCACTCCACTAATTTGCGCCGTTGAGAGCGTGCTCAACGCCCAACCACTGCGTTCGCGCGGGACTTGCGACGCCACCAATGCCATCGCATTAGGAATGTATCCCGACGTTAACCCCATCACCCCGCGCAGCAGAAAAAGCTGCCAGACGTTAGTGGCAAATGCCTGCAGCAAAATGGCAATTGCCATACCCAGTGAGGCCCGTAACAGCATCAGCTTACGCCCTTTACGGTCAGCTAAACTGCCCCACATCGGTGAAACAATGGCAGAAATAAGAAACGTGACGCTAAACGTTAACCCGGACCACATTGAGAGCGCTTCGTGCGAGGTTACTCCCAGTTGGGAGATATAGAGCGGTAGAAAAGGCAGGATTTGGCTGATCGCCAGTCCGGTGAAAAAACAACCGAACCACACGGAAATAAGGTTAACTCTCCAGGATTCCATAAGGACTCATAACGGTAAGTAGCTGAAAACTGCGAGCAGCTTAACAAATTACGCCTTCAAACGAGGGTCCAGAGGTGCGATGTTTCACAGTTTAGTATTTTATCTCCCCGCTCATCATATTTGTGATATTCATCACATCTAATCCACATTAGATACAGGGAATTATGCTTCTAACATGCCCTGTGGGTTTGTGCGTATTCATTCCCGGGGAATCCACCAAAACAATCTGCCAGAAGCCGAGGAATCCTGCGTTTTGTCGTGGTAATGTATGTGCTTTGCATTCAAGGAATGGGTTTTTAAGATGGCAAAGTTGCGGGTAGGAATCGTATTTGGTGGTAAATCAGCGGAACATGAAGTGTCATTGCAATCGGCAAAAAATATTGTCGATGCCATCGACAAGACTCGCTTTGACGTTGTGCTGTTAGGTATTGATAAACAAGGGCAGTGGCACGTGAGCGATGCCAGTAACTATCTGCTCAATTCAAACGATCCGGCGCATATTGCACTGCGTCCCTCCGCGACCAGTCTGGCGCAGGTGCCGGGTAAACAAGAACATCAGTTGATCGATGCGCAAAATGGTCAGCCGCTGCCAACGGTCGATGTTATTTTCCCAATTGTGCACGGCACGCTGGGTGAAGATGGTTCACTGCAAGGCATGCTGCGCGTGGCGAATTTACCGTTCGTCGGTTCAGATGTGCTGGGCTCTGCAGCCTGCATGGATAAAGACGTCACCAAACGTCTGCTGCGCGATGCCGGATTAAACATCGCGCCATTTATTACGCTAACTCGCGCCAATCGCAACAGCATCAGCTTTGCCGAGGTCGAGTCCCGCCTGGGCCTGCCGCTGTTTGTAAAACCGGCCAACCAGGGGTCGTCCGTTGGCGTCAGTAAAGTGACCAGTGAAGCACAGTACAACCAGGCCATCGCGCTGGCATTTGAATTCGATCATAAAGTTGTGGTCGAGCAAGGGATCAAAGGTCGCGAAATAGAATGCGCGGTGCTGGGCAACGATCATCCGCAGGCCAGTACCTGTGGCGAGATCGTGCTGAACAGTGATTTTTACGCGTACGATACCAAATATATTGACGATAACGGGGCCAAAGTCGTGGTTCCGGCGGCGATTGCCCCAGAAATTAACGACAAGATCCGTGAGATCGCTATTCAGGCTTACCAGACGCTGGGTTGCGCCGGGATGGCGCGGGTGGATGTGTTCCTGACCGCAGAGAATGACGTGGTGATCAACGAGATCAACACGCTGCCGGGCTTTACCAACATCAGTATGTATCCCAAACTGTGGCAGGCCAGCGGCTTAAGCTATACCGATCTGATCACACGTCTGATCGAGCTGGCGCTGGAGCGCCACGCTGCCGATAGCGCGCTGAAAACCAGCATGTAAAAGCAGACAGGATGCCCGATAACTATTGGGCATCCTTGACATCTTCATCCTCATCGGCGCGGCGGCGAATAATAAGTCCCGCTAGCCAAAAGCTAATCACCCACGTAACCAGCCCCACCGCATAGGTTTGCCATCCTTTCGCTTCAAAACCCAATAATCCCACCACGCCATTCAGAATAAAGATCAGCCCAATGGCAAACGCGTAATAATGCCAGTCGCGGCGAATTTTTACAGGCAGGTTCATAACAGCTCCGGTGGAAGTTCAGCGTTGAACAGCATCCTCGCACATTTCCCTGCGGGCGTCTGTGTCCTGTGCGGAAATTCTTAAATGTGAATCAATTTAACTTAAGGTTACATATTTGTGACGTTCAACAAAAAACCAAAATCCAGGAATAATCTCTACCTGAAATTACCATCATTCTGATATTGACAATCCCGATCACCTGTCAGACTCACTGTCAGTTACTGGTATGGCATCGACAACGCAGGATATCTCTGGAGGTCCCTATGGCTGATTTTACGCTCTCAAAATCCCTGTTTAAGGGCAAGCATCGAGATACCTCCTCTCTGCCCGGAAACATTGCGTATGCCGTTTTTGTGCTGTTTTGCTTCTGGGCCGGGGCTCAGGTTTTAAATCTGTTAGCCCATGCGCCCGGTATCTATGAAGAACTGATGCAGCTACAGATGCAAGAGACCGGACGCCCACGCGTTGAAATTGGCTTAGGCGTCGGCACCCTGTTTGGACTGATTCCCTTCCTCACAGGCTGCCTTATCCTTGGCGTCATCGCGGCGGTGGTGCGCTGGCGCCATCATCATCACAACGATGACTGACCCATACACTTCGCCCGACGATCGTCCACGCGTTTAGCAAACCATGCCGTGGTCAAATTACGCGTAATCTTCGGGCTTTCCAGTTGAATACCTGGCAGCATTTCCCGTGGTAACGTTTTTCCTGCCTTCGCTTCCGCCAGCTTATACATCTTCTCGTACAGCGCAGTCTCCTCGAAGGCCAGGCTGTCGCCTTTTTGCAACTGACGATGGATATCGCTCTCACTCATCCCCAGCTTCCCGGCAAGCTTGCGTACCGCCAACTCCGTTTTACCCGGTTCTTTGCTGTTGTAGAGAATCAAATCCCCATCCAGCGCCAGCTTCACACCACTGGCTTTGCTGACGGCATTCTGAAACGCCGCATTACGGCTGGCATACCATCCCGCATTAAAATCCGCGAAACGGAAGACAGGCGCGCTATAGTTCGCCTTGTAATTCAGCAAGTGATACGTGCCGAACCAGAGTCCGCCGCGCAGGGTAAAGACTTCCTGACGTACCGTTCCTTCCATTTTCCACGGATACCCGGAAGTATGCTGTTCGACAAACGCAATGCTGACCTGCATCGGCCCCCCGGTATGCACCGGGTTGAGCGAACCAAACAACGTCTGTCCCATCGGCACCATATTGATGAAATCATCAAAAATGGCGCTAAGCTGCTTTTCCGTCTTCACTGAATCCAGACGCTCGCTGTAGCTTTTCCCATTTGGCGAGTTAATCTTCAGTGCGGTATGAACCAAAAACACTGGGATATGCATACGCTCGGCGCGACGGTCAATCTCTTTCCAGGCTATTTTGCTTAAATTCGGGACAACCGGATCGGCCTGATAGTTGGACTCCTGCTGCGCCACGGCCAGCACCGAACAGATATTTTCAACCGTCGGCGCCAGCTTCTGGCTTTCAAACGTTTTCGCCAGGTCCTGCGCCCACGCGTCCCGGTCTTTCACACTGGCAGGCATTTTTTGCCGCACCACGCTCGCCACATCGACAGCTTTCTCCCCTTTTTTTAATGGCTGCGCGGGTTGGCTACTACACCCCACCAGCACCAACGCCGCCAGACCAGACCAGGGGTAAAGACGGGAAACCGTCGGCATAACATCTCCTTTTGTTAGCTAAGCGTATGGGTAACAGCCTGAATTTCCTGACCATCCAGTTCACGTTCGAAGCTGCGCAGACGCTTATAGATAGACATCAGCTCAACCAGCGTTGTCCACGAATTAATCAAATACTGGAACGAGCCGCGTACCTGACCAAACACGTTGGTGATTTGCGTCATCAGACCGAGCGTAATCGTACCGGCAACAATCGATGGAAACAGCAGGAACAAGCCGAAAACGTTATCAACCTGCAGGTAAAGAATACGGGCGATATTGAAGTACATATAGTGAAAATAGAGGCGAAAGTAGTTTTGACGCACCGCGTGGAACAGCTCGCGAACCGTCGGCGGCGTCGCGCGATTACCATCATCTTCACCGTACACCAGCTCTTTACGGTACGCCGCTTCCACCCGCTGATTTTTGAACTCCAGCCCAGGCAGTTTGATCCCCACCACGGCCAGCAGCCCGGTCCCCATCAACGACCAGACAATCGCAGCAATCACCAGACCGTAAGGAATATGTCCAACAATCGGCAGATCCGGGACATGCGCAGAAAGCGTAACCAGTACCGGCAAGAAGGCAATCAGCGTCATAATCGCGTTAATAAAACTCACGCCCATGTCTTCCAGCGTGGAAGCGAAACGCATGGTGTCTTCCTGCACACGCTGCGCCGCACCTTCGATATGACGCAGATGCTGCCAGTGCGCCATATAATGTTCGTTCATCGCGGTACGCCAGCGGAAGACGTAATGACTGACGAAGAAGTTGTTCATCACGCCAATGACGACGGCTATCAGCGCAATCCCGAGAAAGATCCCCACTTCCTGATAGAACTGCTCAATTTTCACCTTATGCGGTGTGCTGAGTGCGGTTTGAATCAGGTCGTAGAACGGGGCATACCACGCATTGACGGCGACGCCGACTTCAACCAGAAACCAGGTGACGAAGATAATCAGCGAGGTACCGAGTATCGACCAGTACTGCCAGCGGTGCGGACTGTAGATAAACCAGAACAGCGCAAACACGCCAACGCACAAAATGTAGTATGCATAAAAAATCAGATAATCCAGCGACCAGAATCGCGCTGCGCTAATCGGTACATTCCCCGATGCGCCGGTAATCTGTGCAACCCAGGCTCCCCCGCCAGCCTGCCAAAATACAACAGCGACCAGTGCCCAAATAAATGCCGAAATAAAGAACGGCCCCGGCTTTGGGAAAAAAGACTTAAACATAGTGCTCTCCTGCTAACTTCTTATCGTTATGACGACTGCTGTGCATTTGCCACGGTGGTTTACCGCGGCAAGACGGCTTACGCCCAATAAACACAAGCTGAAACCGACAATTGTGACCAGAACCGGCGCACTTAGTTCGCTATCTGGTTTTGTAGAATTGTTTCTGCGGTTTTCACACCGACAGCGCTCCGGCATGTTCAGATTATTGCAGCGTGAGATCACAAAAGCGAACATCCACTCTCCGGGAAAAGCCCACGTTTACTCATCGTTACGTTTTTCCCACTATCATTGGCTGATAAGCGCTTTGCAATATGCCAACGAGTAGTATAAATACGCATACGCACGTCATCTTTTATTTCCTCTAACTCATGGACACCACCGTTGAAACGTAGTCTGCTTTTTTCTGCCGCGCTGTGTGCGGCGTCATTGACATCTGTCCAGGCGGCACAGCCTATAACCGATCCCGTCTTTGCCTCTGACATCGTCGACCGGTATGCCGATCATATTTTCTACGGCAGCGGCGCTACGGGGATGGCGCTTGTGGTGATTGATGGTAATCAGCGCGTGTTTCGTAGCTTTGGTGAAACGCGCCCCGGCAATAATGTTCACCCGCAGTTGGATTCCGTTATTCGCATCGCGTCGTTGACCAAATTAATGACCAGCGAAATGTTAGTGAAATTACTCGATCAGGGCACAGTAAAACTCAACGATCCATTGAGTAAATATGCCCCACCAGGCGCACGCGTCCCGACATATCAGGGAACGCCTATCACGCTGGTGAATCTGGCGACGCACACCAGCGCACTGCCACGCGAGCAGCCTGGCGGCGCGGCAAAACGCCCGGTCTTTGTCTGGCCGACTCGCGAACAGCGCTGGAGCTATCTCTCTACCGCAACGCTAAAAGCCGCACCTGGCTCGCAGGCTTCCTATTCGAACCTGGCGTTTGACCTGCTGGCCGATGCGCTGGGAACCGCGTCCGGCAAACCTTATCCGCAGATGTTTGAAGAGAAAATCACCCGACCGCTCGGGATGAAAGACACCACCTTTACCCCGTCCCCCGATCAGTGCGCACGCCTGATGGTCGCGGAAAAAGGCGCCAGCCCGTGTAACAATACGCTGGCGGCCATGGGCAGCGGTGGCGTCTATTCTACGCCCGGCGATATGATGCGCTGGATGCAACAGTATCTCTCCTCTGATTTTTATCATCGTAGCCAGCAGGCCGACCGGATGCAGACGCTGATTTATCAGCGTACGCAGTTAACCAAAGTGATAGGGATGGATGTTCCGGGCAGAGCCGATGCGCTAGGTTTGGGCTGGGTCTATATGGCGCCGAAGAATGGGCGTCCAGGAATTATTCAAAAAACCGGTGGCGGCGGTGGCTTCATTACTTATATGGCGATGATCCCACAGCAAAACGTCGGGGCCTTTGTCGTGGTAACCCGCTCCCCGCTGACCCGCTTTACCAATATGAGCGACGGGATCAACAATCTGGTGAGCGAACTGAGCGGCAACAAACCGCAAGTGATCCCCGCCTCCTGATTCAATACTCAAAAGGCAAACGGTTAATACTCACCAGTTTGCCTTTATTCATTTCAATATATCCACCTTTACGCAATGCTGCGAGAACCTCAGCGACAACTGAGCGTGAAATTCGTGTACGTTGGTGAATATAGTTCATGACGCCGATACGCGAACGCAGAACCTCGTCCCATTTCGTCATGGAGATCAACGTGGCGCGAATCTGATCGTAGGAGTTGTTACCGATCAACTGCAGATCGCGCAATTCGAGCATGGCGTTTTGCCATGCCAGCCAGCAAAAAGCTTCCCGCCAAAGCTGGTATTGTTCAATGATATTAATTGTTTGTGAGGCAGGAAGATGATATCCCGTACAATTACTTTCGGTCATTAATCTGTATTGTACATCTGTTTTCATCACGCCATCAGAAAGGCCCATAATAAAAGGCGCCTGTGCAATCCCGACCAGCACGTTTTCCCCTCTACGCAGGGAAACAACACCACTTAAAATGATAAAAGTGTCATCACCATCTATATCATGGGAATATATAATTTGTTTTTTACTATCACATTCGAAATGTTCGCCATACTTAGGGAAGGTGCGAACAAGTTCCTGATATGAGATCATCATATTCATCCGGAGCGCATCCCAGAGGGACATCATGAGC
>NZ_JAOWIG010000090.1:4989-138101 GCF_030332245.1 Citrobacter sp. Cy070 | reverse complement strand
TGCATCTCCGGATCGCGTTGCTGCTCTTTGTTCTTGGTCGAGCTGGGTGCCTCAATGATGGTGGCATCGACCAAGGTGCCTTGAGTCATCATGACGCCTGCTTCGGCCAGCCAGCGATTGATGGTCTTGAACAATTGGCGGGCCAGTTGATGCTGCTCCAGCAGGTGGCGGAAATTCATGATGGTGGTGCGGTCCGGCAAGGCGCTATCCAGGGATAACCGGGCAAACAGACGCATGGAGGCGATTTCGTACAGAGCATCTTCCATCGCGCCATCGCTCAGGTTGTACCAATGCTGCATGCAGTGAATGCGTAGCATGGTTTCCAGCGGATAAGGTCGCCGGCCATTACCAGCCTTGGGGTAAAACGGCTCGATGACTTCCACCATGTTTTGCCATGGCAGAATCTGCTCCATGCGGGACAAGAAAATCTCTTTTCTGGTCTGACGGCGCTTACTGCTGAATTCACTGTCGGCGAAGGTAAGTTGATGACTCATGATGAACCCTGTTCCATGGCTCCAGATGACAAACATGATCTCATATCAGGGACTTGTTCGCACCTTCCTTAGCCAAGTGCAAAGGTCAGATATTATGGCTAATGCGCGATCAGGCTCTTCACAGTAGTACACATAATTATCATCACTACATTGCCAGTCTTCAGGATTGTAATCCTTCGAATCAGCTAGAACAATAAATCCACAAGATTCCATAGCACTCTGCAGTTCATCTGAGAATGGTACTGTCTCATCATTTCGGTAGAACAAGATGTTATATTGGTTGTCTCTGAAGAATATTTCCAACTCAACCTGTTGACCATGAAGGGAAAAACCACTTAAATGTAGAAATGATATATCTTCCCCGCTACGTACACTATTGTAAAACTTGTGCTTGAAAGGTTCTGTATTCAGTTTTCTATCTTTTAATTCCAACTCTAAGTACTTGGAATAAAGTTCACTTTGATAGTGATTTCGCTGAGACTCATGTAACAATACGCTCTCGTGAGTATTCAATACAATAAACCCCTGATTAGAAAGGTTAAATAACTCTGACTTCTTAATCAAGATAGTACGCCAGTTAAATGGCTGCTCACTTAATGCCTTAGCACAAATCCTCTCTAATCCACCCCTTAAATCAGCCATATCAAAATCAGGATCATCTAACACGGCTTTAACATGTTGTTGCCGTGCATTCCAAAGAATATTTGAGTCTTGCCGCAATAGACGACGCCAGGAATGATCGCGGTCGACGTTATTCTTATTTGTACGTGAACTGAGAAGGTTGAATCTATCCGCTGTTGTCGAGGTAAGATAGTCACCTTTTGAAAGCACAGCACGCTCCCATGCAAAATCTAATACTTCCGAGCTTTCACCTATTGCACTAAATACTGCCGAACTAGTATCTGCATAGTGTTTGAATCGTGTAAAATAGTTTTCCTTCACATCATCCCAATCAACGTTTCCGTGACTGTTAAAGTAGTCAACAATACCGCTGAACTTCAATGCGAAACCTATTTGCCCCCTGAAATATTCGTGGTTTTCAAGTGCAAGAATAGCCTCCTTCCACACAGAAGATTTTATCAAAAGATGAGCTTTCATTTTTTCTTCAGATACTTGAACCGCGAGAAAACCTTTTATTATTACATCCTGGATGAGTAAATTCAGCACAGTGTCATCACGTTGGGACAATTCATTGATAGACAGCAATGCTTTATGATAATCATCTATAGTATTGAAAATAGTGTTTTCCGTGAGGTTGAATACAACTCGCATCCAGGATGCTAACTCCTCCCCTATCTTGCCATTCGCTACACCAGCGTAAAAAGCATGAAACCTCACCTTTTCCGAAAAACTTGAGTTATTGGTAATGATTTTTTTGAAAATAGATTCTTCATCATAATATCTGTTATTGTCCAGATATATGGACAAACCCGAGCATGAACTAGCATGACCACGTAACAGATCCAGTTGCATAATCAATTCAGCTATTAGCGGTTGTGATAAATATCCATACTGTTCATACTCCATAAAGGATAATGAGTTAACTTTACCACCCGAACCAAACAGTTGCTTTTGTAAGCTATAACTATCCTCTGCTTCTTGCAGTAACAGAAAGTTGGCTGCACATATGGCAATATAGTTCATTAACTCATCATCAAAAGAATTATCTTTGGTTACAACATTTCGATAGCACCAGAACAGATCAGCCCAATCCGTATCAATTTTATGAATGAAATATTCATAGCCAGACACAGGCGTATCTTTGAAACTTAGTCTATATTCCGGCCAATCTCCGGTGAATGATTTTATGTTTTTTTCCAGCCTTGCCTTAAAATTTTCAAATTCTGTCAGCGGCTTGCCTCGGGCATTCATTTTGATATACAAATCATCCGTGAGGTTGAATTCAGCAAGGTTAAGAAATCTAAATGTAATTACCGGTTTGTCTTTGTCGGTAAGTTTATCAAAGTAATCTACATTTCCAGAAAATTGGAGATGAATCGCATCCAGCATCGTCAGCATTGAACTAATAGTAGAGTCACTCTCCCACGATAAATAGAACCATGACCTGTCTTTAATCGTCTTACTCAGACACTCAGTACCAGACTCCAGCAACAAAGCACAAAAATCTATATCATTGGCAACCAATGCATTGCAAAACTCTCTCGAACTGCTGCGAGTTTCATAGGTAAAATGGGAATTCCCGTCCGTACTTAATACCCGTCGAAAGGATTCTTGCTGATCTGCAATTTGAGCAAGATACCAGTGTAGTAAGAACAAGGTGGTCAATCGTTGCTGACCATCCAATGGGATGAACCGATGCCGTCCAGTATCATTGCTAATCACGCTACCATAAACGAAGTCCAAATCCTGAAAAGGCAGACCTTTTTCCAAATAGCCATGTAATGCCTGTAAAAAGGTATCTCTAACCTCTGCAACTTCTATCCGGCCTTGGGCATAATCCCGTTGAATTATAGGGATTTCCACCTGCATATATCTTTGTTCAAACAACTGAAAAAAACTGAGTCGTTCACCCGAACGCGAATCGATTTTTATATTACTCACTCTTCTCTCCTTGGTCAGGCAAATAGTCTTTCAACGTTTGACCTATTGCTTCCTGATAATATTTAGCATCAGATTCTGACCAATGAACAAGTTCAGTTACAGACTGGCTATAATATTTTAAAAAGACGTTCTTGGTACAAATGGGGACAAAAACTCCGCGCTTATCATTGTCTATAATCCGGGCGCGTTTAATTGGAAACAAGGCATTTTTGTAACTGCGGTTGGTTGAAGAGTCCAGTAGTGCCAAGTTTCCTAGCTCATCTCCCCATGACACTTCATCTTGGCCAAAGTAACTAACTACCTCATTATAAAACCTGTCAAATTCATTATCGATATGTTCCAAGATCAAGAGTTCAGTGGCTCTGGCAGCAAATTCTTGTTCTCTTTCTAAAGAATCCCCTTTAAACCGACTACCACTGAAGTAAACCTCAATGTCCTTTAACCACACCCTGCGGGCACCCCCAACAGGGGCAGAATCTGTCTGGGACCGAATGTGCTCAATATCCCATTTTTCTTGCTTATAGCGGTCAAAAGGAAAACGTATATCAGCTTCCCTCGTTGACAATAAAGTTTGGATATTGAACAGCAGAAGCAATTTTTTAATGACAGGCTCATCATAGTAAAGCTCATCTAACTGGCACCTGACCTGGAGACGAATACGATCTTTCAAATATTTTTTGAACTCTGTTTTCGTTGAATTCTCTCGCTCCGACTCAGCTTTTAACTCCGCAACTTTCTCACCGCAATCAACCAAAAAGCCTATCAAATGGTATAGTTCTCTGTCCTGGAACCATTCATCAAAGCTCAGGAAATAACGCTTTATCCCTTGCCACAGATGCTCAATATTAGCCGTACCAGACTTGAAATCTTCATGAAACTTATGGAAAGTGAAAAATGTCTCGTCATTAGACTTTTTCCCTTTCATTAAATCGAAGATGTATTCAATTCGTGTTGGGTAGTGTTTACTTGAATTACTTATGAAATACCAGAATGCTGGTTCCTGCAACCGCTTTTCAATAATATCCCATTCCGTCGCAATCTGTAACTGCTTCAATCTTGCTTGATCATTGTGAAAATGACTTCGCTGTAAAAACAAAGCCTTAACCAACTCAGCATTGGTCAGAGGTATTTTACCAATATTGATACGGGAAAAAACATCAATAGCATAATCGTTGTTAAGGCATTCGTCACTTAAATCATACCAAATAACCTTTACAGAGCGTTCTTCAGTAGACTTAGCCAGTAACGTCGCCAAGAGTTTATTATTATCATTATAATCTTTATCGGAGAACCAATTTCTAATAGCGTTATACGCTTGGACCATATGAAAGAAGTCAATATTGTCAGTGTTGGATTCTTTATGAATCCCCTGCAAAAATGCTTCACATCCCGGCCGGGTCTCATACTTCAACATATACACGCTTTTTTTGTATGCCTCCTCTAAGGGTCTCTTCAGGTGCTCTTGCTCCAAAAAGTGCAGGATAAGACGTAACGTGGTTAGCCTTTGCTGCCCATCCACGACCTGCCAACAATCTTCCCCTCGAACCACAACAACAGGCTGAAGACAGTAAAATGAAGAATCATTACCACCATGCGGTTGACTGAACTCCCAGATATCATCCAGTAGTTCTTTTACTTGGATCGCCCCCCAGCGATATCCCCGCTGATAAGCAGGTATGTAAAAATTTTCTCCCAAAAGTTCATAGATATTTCTAAGATAAAGCTTTTCTGTTGAATGAGCTGTATTCATCGTTGTTCAACTTCCCGTGTTGTCACTATCGAAGGATTTGATGCTATCAAATTTGTATTTTAGACTTGAACTTGGAAAATCTAATTAACTCGTTCCTGATTCCCCTAGACAAATGAGCCCATTGGAATAAGTTAGAAACTACATATCTGCCAACAACATCCCAGCCATACCATCCAGTCGCTTCTTAACCTTTTCCCAGCCCGGCATAACCTGCCCCATCAGACGGTAAAACTCTTCGCTGTGGTTGTGCTCAGCCACATGGCATAGCTCATGCAATAAGACATAGTCGATACATTCTGAGGATGCCTTAACCAGCCATGGATTCAGGGTCAGACAGCCTTTCGCAGAACAGTTGCCCCATTGCGTTTGCATCGCCCGCAGACGTATCGGCGGACGTTCACTAACCCAAAGGGTCTGCGGTATCAATAAATCAAGCCTGCGCTGAAAAACATCTCTGGCACGTTCCCGATACCATTCAGCCAGCAAGGCTTTAATCTTTTCTGCCGATTTGTGTCTGACAGTCACTTCCAGACGCCCACGCAACATTTTCACTCGTTGCGGCACAGTAGCGTCTTCTGTCACTTTCAACTGATATTGCTTACCGAGATAATAATGGCTTTCTCCGCTGACATACTGACGCGGAACAATGTGTGTCTGTTGCTCCCTGAAATCACGCAGTTGCTGGTATATCCAGCGCCCTCGTTTTTTCAGCGCAGACAACACCTCGTGCTCCGGTGTTTCTGGCGGTACAGAGGCCACTACCCGGCAGTCGGGATGCACCTTGATGAGCACCCTGCCCTTTACGACCTGACGCGGAACACACTGTACGACGATGACCTCATCACCATAAACAATGCGTAACGTTTTCATTGCTGGCGACTCTTTTTCACTCATGATTTCATCAAACCAACGCGCAGTATCTGGATGATAGTTTCCACAATACGGTTAACCTGATTCATTCCGGCACCAATTTCCCGGCAGGCCGTAAACAGCAGTGGTAGCAGACTTGTCTTAACGACTTTCTCAATGTCCTGGGGGTTCAGGGAGTTTTCTGCCACCGCTTTGACGATAATGCTGTCCACTTCAAAGGCCAGCTTGGTCCACTTATCCTGCACCTGAACGTCGTTTACCGCAAAAACCTCAGGTAGCTCTTTTTTAAATACACCGTAATACGCCTGAGCATGCTTGTTTACCGCCAGTGCATCCGGGATATCACTGAGCTTACGGGCTTCAACCTGTTCTTCAAACTCACGGAATAAGAGGTACTGCTTAAGTGGATGGTCGAACAGTTTTTCAGCCTCTTCGATTGCCATACGCAGGAGTCTGGAAAAGGCCTCCTGAGCATACGGGTCATCACGCAATTCCTGCTCAATCATCTTCGTCACGCGGGTTTTAATGATGTCGGTTTCATTGCGGGTTTTGTTGCTGTCCCACTCTTCGGGCTTTTCGCTCTTGCCCATTTTACCGACTTCATACACGCCATCCGGTTCACGAACCTCAACGCCGGTGACATGCTTATCCAGCAGTTTTTTCACCTGCTCAGCGTAGTCGTCATAATTGACCTGCTCTCCACTGACCTGCATCGCCCACTGGCGCAGGCTGGACATCTGTTTTACGGTTTCTTTATAGAGATTTCGGTCTTGTTCCGTAAAGCTCTTGTCGGTGAAGAAGGTGGCGGACTGCAGTGCCACTTTCAGGCATCCGGCAAAGGCCGTTAACGCCTCGAAGAAATCATCACGGGTTTTCTGATGGATATCGACCATCTCTCCGTCACGTTCTTCCATTTTAGGCACCAGTACTGCACGTAACTGTTCAGTATCATTTTTGTTTTTAACACCGGCAAATATGGCCCACAACTGGTTATACAGATGCGGCAGACGTTTATATTCAGAGCTCATGGCGCTGTACAGCCCGTCAATGTCCTTGATGTCGTATCCACCCTGGGTTCGGGAGGCGAGATCCTGATATTTGCCGATAGTCGTGTCCAGTTCAGCCAGAATGCCGCGATAATCAATCAGCAGGCCAAACTTTTTCAGTGGATGCAGTCGGTTTACCCGGGCAATCGCCTGGATAAGATTATGGGATTTAAGCGGTTTGTCGATATACAGCACGGTATTTTTCGGTTCATCAAACCCGGTGAGCAGTTTATCGACGACAATCAGCAATTTAAGTTTATCATCGGTATCGAAACGACTGATGATATTGCGGGTATACACAGACTCCTCCTGCGTGCCGACATTATCCTTCCACCATTTCGTCACTTCCGGCAGTTTGCTTTCATCCACCTCGGTATTCCCTTCGCGGGTATCCGGCGGGCTGATAACTACAGCTGACTCAAACAACCCAGCTTCATCAAGATACTTTTTATATTTGATGGCGGAGATTTTGCTGTCGCAGGCAAGTTGCCCTTTCAGCCCCTCATCAATATTTTTCGAGAAGTGTGTGGCAATATCGAGTGCGATAAGTCGGATGCGGTCATCTGCACTGTAAACCTCACCTTTACGGGCATATTTACGTTTAAGGTCGGCTTTTTGCGCTTCGCTTAATCCATCGGTAATACGGTCAAACCAGGCATCTATTGCCCGATCGTTAACCTCAAGGTCAGGAATACGTTCTTCATACAGCAAAGGTGTAACGGCTTTATCTTCTACCGCTCGCTGCATGGTATAAGCGTGGACAATTGGCCCGAATTTATTGGTGGTCTTATCTTCTTTTAGCAATGGCGTACCAGTAAATGCCACAAAGGCGGCGTTCGGCAGGGCCAGTTTCATTCGCACATGGTTCTCACCACCCTGGCTACGGTGTCCTTCATCAATCAGTACGATGATATCGGGGCTGGTATTGACGCATTCAGGCAATTTTGTCGCTGAGTTAAATTTCTGGATTAGGGTGAAAATGATGCGTTCTTTACCGGAGCCAATCTGTTTCGCCAGCATCTGCCCGGATGTCGCCATTGCATTGGCTTTGTCTTTTTTCCCGGCCAACTCGCCGCCGGATGCAAAGGTACTGCTGAGCTGTTCTTCAAGATCGATACGGTCCGTCACCACCACGATACGACACCGCTTCAGGCTGTCATGAAGAATCAGCGCCTTGCTGAGGAACACCATGGTGTACGATTTGCCAGAGCCGGTGGTATGCCAGATAACACCACCTTCCCTGCCCCCATCGGGTCTGCGGGTACTGATGCGCTCCAGCAGTCTTTTAATACCGAACACCTGCTGATAGCGGGCGACAATTTTCCCGGTCTTTTTATCAAACAGAGTGAAGAAGCGGGTCATCTCCAGCAGACGTTCCGGCGAAAGCAGGCTGATGAGCAATTTGTCCTGTCCACTGACAGCCAGTTCACCGGCGGCGATTAACTGCTGGTACCAGTTGAGATCGGCTGATGGACGATGATCAAACAACGCATGAATTTGTTCAGTCGATAACTGATGGTTGCGCAGCGCATACATCTGCGGATCGGTAATATCTTCTTCGCGCCATGCCGCCCAGAATTTCATTGGCGTATGGCATGTACCGTAGCGCCCGTCATGACCGTTAATCGAAAGTAATAACTGGCTGTAGACAAACAGCTGCGGGATTTCATCGTTGAACTGGTTGCGGATACTCTGGGATATCCCCTCGTCAATGGTTGGCCCTTTCTTGCCATGACCAGCCGGGCTTTTCGCTTCAATAACAGCCAGCGGGATACCATTAACAAAGCAGACAATATCTGGCCTCCGGGTTTCAACACCACCTGACCGCAATACCGTAAATTCTTCAGTAAAATGGAACTGGTTATTTTCCGGATGTTCCCAGTCGATCAGCGCAATGGTGGGGTTGACCTTCTTGCCATCGACAAACTCCGTGACGGCGATACCGTAGAGCAGATGGTTATACATCCGTTCATTGGCTTTGAGCAGCCCTTCATTCAGCGCCGGAGAACAGACCTGTGATATCAGGTTATCCAGTGCTTTTTCCGATAACTGGCAGGTTTTGCCACCCGCCATAAAGGAACGCTTCGACAGCTCTTCACGCAGAACCGGACGCAGCACCACCTCATCCTGTTTATAGCCCCGGTAATCCATAATCTGTTTCGGAGATAAAAACGTCCAGCCGAGGCTGGTCAGTAACGTCAGTGCCGGGATTTTGGCGCTGTATTCTTCCTGGAATTTTGGCGTGTACGTCTGGTTCATCATTAATCCTTTTCTTTCTGGCGCTACTCGCTACTGGTCACATGAAGATTCATCAATGCAGACAGCACTTCTTAAATTTTTTACCGCTGCCACACGGACACGGGTCATTTCGCCCGGGCATGTTTTCTGCCCCCTTCACTGGAACAGGCCGGGATGATGCCTCTGACATTCTCACTGACAACCAGTACTGATAAAGTGCCAGTGCAGCAGGCTGAATAAGGGAAATACTTTTCTCAAACTGCTCTCCGGTCATTTTCTCAAGTACAGGAAAATTCTTCTCCACGCCATGAAGAGCGATCACTTCCAGAGAAGGCCGTAACTCACCGGGAAGACCAGACCAGTCATCCAGTGACTTTCCTTTCATATAACCAAAACACCACTCTTCCACAATGGTATATTTTTCCCCCTTTACCTCACGCTCATTGAAAATCGGCTCAAACAGTTCAGGGGCGTCATAAAGGCAACCAGCGATATCGTTCATATGCTGAAAACACAGACTGACAAAACGCTCCATCTCTCTCTCAGATGACCATTTCGGATGATAATCGCCTCCTCCCCAAATAGCACTCAGCCAGATATTGGGTGAAACCATATTTGGACCTGATAAAATCGCCGTCAGCAATCCATCCAGCTCAGAGAAACAGAGTACAGAATCATCCATTCCATACTTCATTAATATTTCTTCCAGCCAGTCGATTTCCCGGTCAGTCAGTGGACCGCTTTTCGTCAGTTTCATTCGGCAACCGCCTCATCGACCTTAACACGACGTTTGCCAGTCAGTAGCTGTTGCATCAGGGCTTTTTTCTCATCTCTCAGGCAGGCGAGTTTTTTCTCAAGTGTGTAGATTTCGGCGTCGGCTGCGGACAGCACGGTGGCGATCTTTTGTTGCTCTTCGATACAGGGCAAATTAATGATATGCGTTTTAATGTTTCCGGTTATTTGTGGTTGACCGGAACCGGATATTAAATACTTCAGATCACTGCCATTCAGAGTATAGAATAGAAATTTTTTACTCACGTAGGAATAGTTATCCGTATTGATAACCATTGCATTTCCGGTAATCCACGATTTTGCTTGAGTCCAATTGACTATGCCGCATGTGCTACCCCGGCAAGTTACGGCTATTTGTTCAGTTTCGTGGTTAAACTCTTGATAAAATCCAATAACTCCATTTGCGCCATAAACTGGATACCCCGAATCAGACATCATAGACTGGGATATTGTTTTTGGTTGATAAACATCAGCTACATCTGAAAGAAGTTTTTTCTCCCATTTACCACTAAACCTCACCCCATTCTCATCCAGCAAGCGTTTCTTCCCGGTAAGCAATTGCTGCATCAGGGCTTTTTTCTGCTGCTGACTGTTGGTAAGAAGCTTTTCCGTCACCGAAATCGCCTTATCCCAAGTGGACAGGATTTTGGCGATTTTCTTCTGCTCGATTACAGGTGGAACTAAAATTAGCATACTACGAAGAGTCGATAGGTTAAGCGCAGATTGTGAGCTTCCCGACGCCGAATCTGTTATTCCTCGTTGAACATCATCTGACCGTAGATAATGGAAAAGATACTCATGCTGGTTGCTACGAATCCTACCAATATTTCTATGAATATTGGCTTCTGATGAACTCTGATATTTAGCTACTCGACCTATTGTTCCAACTAAGGATATAAGTATGTCATTCTTGATTATACGGGACCGTCGATACTCATAATCCAATTCAGGGGGGATGAGATGTAACCCATTAGACAAGACAGAGCCATCGCAAAGATCCTTAATCTGCAAGAGTGGAATGCCACCGCAAAAATACTCTCCGGGTTTTAAAACACCATATGTAATCGGCGCATCAAGTGAGCAAAGCTCCTCCAGTTTTTTCTGCTCCCACCCCTTAGGCACCATAACCCAGCTCCTTCAGATAACCTGCCATCTGCGTTTCCAGCTTCGCCAGTTCCGTTTTCAATTCTTCCCGCTCAGCACGAACGGCTAGCAAATCAATCTCATCTTCTTCTTCAAAGGTATCGACATAGCGTGGAATATTAAGGTTATAGTCGTTGTCCTGAATCTCTTTCAGGCTGGCGAGATAGGCGTATTTCTCAACGTTATCGCCTTCTCGATAGGTGTTAACGATCTTCTGGATATTTTCTGCACTGAGCTGGTTCTGGTTTTTACCAGCCTTAAATTCACGGCTGGCGTCGATAAACAGCACCTTGTCATCCACTTTCTGCTTCTTGAAAATCAGAATCGCAGCCGGAATCCCCGTACCGTAGAACAATTTCTCTGGTAGACCAATCACCGCATCCAGCAGATTTTCATCAATCAGTTTCTGCCTAATTTTGCCTTCGCTGGAGCCACGAAACAGTACGCCGTGTGGCACCACCACGCCCATACGACCAGTCCCCGGTTTCAGGGTTTCTATCATATGCGAGATAAAGGCGTAATCTCCTTTAGTCTTCGGCGGTACACCACGACGGAAACGACCAAACTTATCGTTCTCAGCCTCGTCATGTCCCCACTTATCCAGGCTGAACGGCGGGTTAGCGGTCACGATATCAAACAGCATCAAATCACCATTTTTATCGAGCAGTTTCGGGTTACGAATGGTATCGCCCCACTCGATTTTATGGTTGTCTTCGCCGTGCAGGAACATGTTCATTTTCGCCAGTGACCACGTGGAGCCAATCGCTTCCTGACCAAACAACGCATAATTACGGCTGTCATGTCCGGAGACAATTTTACGTCCGCACTTCATTAACAACGAACCAGAACCACAGGCCGGATCGCAGATGGTATCACCCGGTTGCGGATCGAGCAGTTCAGCAATCAGATCGGAAACTTCTGGTGGGGTGTAGAATTCCCCGGCTTTCTGCCCACCACTGGCTGCAAAGTTCTTAATCAGATATTCATAGGCATTACCGATAACGTCCAGCGTACCGACACGGCTTGGCTTCAGGTTAAGATCTTCACCGGCAAAGTCTTCCAGCAGCTGACGCAGGATGGTGTTCTTCTGTTTTTCTTCGCCAAGACGGTCAGTGTTAAACGAAATATCCTGGAACACGCTTTTCCCGGCATCTTTCAGTTTGGTGCCGTTAGCTTCTTCAATAGCGTGTAGTGCCTGATCAATACGCTCGCCGTTGCCCGGCTCATGGCGACGCTCGTAAAGAGCATAAAAGCTGGCGCTTTTCGGCAGCACAAAACGCTCGTTCGCCATCATCGCTTCAATCAGTTCCGGCGCATCACCGTACTGTTTTTTGTAATCGTCATAGTGGTCCTGCCAGACATCCGAAATGTACTTAAGGAACAGCATTGTAAGGATAAAGTCTTTATAGGTGTCAGCACTGATGGTGCCACGGAACGTATCGCACGCGGCCCACAGGGCTTTGTTGATCGTATCCTGACTGATTTTGTCGTTCATGAATCATCCTGGTATGAAGAAAAGCTAGCGATGCAGGGCTTTGCATCGTAAAAAATTGTGGTAAATGATACCTCAAGAAACGCCCCTGGACACACCTGAATCACAGTATCTTTACGGAAATTGTCCACCTGATACCGACAGATGACTTACTAATTTCCTCATGTTTACAAGTTAATAAATTCTAATGATATTAGTGGGATAGACTCAATGTAAGCTATGGTGTAAAACTGCTGTTGGGGTAAATAGCCTACTCATGCTCTTGTAATCACAGCACTACCTTGCAAACCTTCATCAGTAAAAGGGTATCTGACCTAAATAAACGAGGCACATTATGTTTGAAAACTTTCTTGAACACCCTAAACGAGAACAAAAAAACGCTAACCTTCTCGCTAAATATCAGAATGACATTGATAAATTATCCGAAATTTTTACTGAGGATGATTTGCTACACCTGATGACTCAAGAACAACCAGATGGCACATGTAAGATGCGCCCCTCATTAGCCTCTATCGAGATTTTCGCGCCCTCCGCATTATTATCCAATTATATTAATTTTTTTCAGCATACTGATTACCTTGAAAAATGGTGCAAACTACAACGTAAGGAGTTCGACGTACTGTCCATTAATATCTACGGCCTTAATTCCACTAAACAAAATAGAATTCCGGGTAATGTTTTAAAGGAAGTCGATGCATTTCTGGAACAATTACTCAATAACGCAACCAACGACCCAACACATCCGATATTCACATTACTAAATATTCTTGATACACTTGTGGATGTAAAGACATATCAAAATAACAAACTCTACATCTGGAATGGTAAGTTTTCAATATCGATTCATAATATAGCACTCAAAATTGCCCGCAGAAAAATCATAAACTATATCAAATCCTCGGATTTCACTAATTCACTCCCGAAAGTTTCAAATCTGCAAGCCCAGGATGCTGCCCTCCTTTTCTTTGCAAGATTTTGTGATGGATTTTATTTTCACTTTCTATTGCAAATATTAGACAAGATGAAAAACTCCGGGCTTATTAAAGATAATTGCCTCAACCACCCCGCTATGTTTCAATTGATTACTCTTGCAATGTTACCCCATGAGGTCATGCAACACTTTATTAATGAAAAAAACGATGCAATTACATTAACCAGCCCCGACCGATTTGTTATTGATGAAACCATTCCCCGAAACAAAGAAAACATGACAGGAATACAAAAAAACATAAACCAGATCTTACACAAGACCTATATTTACATTGCACTACTTTTATTTCCCAAATGGAAACCCACAGCCAAAGAAATCATCCTTTTCCTTGAAGGTAAGAGTAAAACTGTTAAAGGATTGTTAGATCTAAAATCGACAGCACTGGGACTAAGTTCACAGATTAACGATGTAGGTCGTCTCAGCAAAGAGGAATATGTCACCCGATTACTATCACTTGCTCAGGCTAAATGAAATTATGGCGTCACAACCCACAGAGAATTGACCTCTGTAAATAAAAAGCACAGTTTTAAATTGAAATGATGAACTGTGAAAATGACAACTCGCAATTAGTTCACCAGACATCGTATTTTTCCTGGCACACATTCACAGGAGAACTACGATGTCCATTATTGATCTGCGTTTCAGCACTAAATCACTTCAACAACTGCCACATCCGAAGATAGGTTGTCAGGAATACCGTGATATTCACTGCCCCCATCTGCGGGCACTTGTTTATCAAAATAGCATCACTCTGGCATTTCGGGCGACCATCAACAATCAACGGATTTATGAAACACTGGGCACTTTTCCACTCCTCGGTGTAGAGGATGCCCGCCTGCATACCATGATTCTGCTCGGTCGCAAAAAGCGCCTTGCCTTACAGTCCCGCCGTTATACCGTTGAACAGGCTATCAACGACTTATGGCTTCCTGATATGCAGCTATATAAGAAAAGCCCTCAGTCTGAACTGTCGAAGCTCAATCGCTATATCCGTCCCTTCTGGGGACAGCGTCGCCTGCGTGATATTACTGCCGGTGAAATCGAAAAATTCGCGGCTGACCTGCGTTCAACATTACGTCCGGCAACCATAAACCGCCTCCTAGCACTACTCTCTAAGATATGCTCTCTGGCTGTACGCGCTGAATGGATAAATCATTCTCCGATGACCCACGTTCGTTATCTGAAAGAGAACAACGTCCGGTATCGCACACTTTCTGCCACTGAAATTCCATTATTTATTGCTGCCGCTGAGGCCCTGAATACGCCCGCTGCTGATGCCATATTGCTTGCACTCTATACCGGTATGCGTATTGGTGAAGTTTGTACGCTGAAATGGGATTACTGGCATCCAGATGCACAGCAATTACTTCTTCCGGATACCAAATCTGGACATCCATTCACCTGCCCGCTTGCTGCTCCCGCAGCAGCCATTATTCGGCGACAAGAGAAACTGGCACTCAGTACGTCCTGGGTTTTTCCACGCCTGACCGATGCAACTCGTCAGTTGAGCTATCCGCGTGAAACCTTTTCCCGAATCTGCCGGGATGCTGGCATTGAAAATCTGCGAATGCACGATCTCCGCCGGACGTTTGCCACCCGCGTGCTACAGGCAACCAGCGATATCGCCATGGCTTCCCGTTTACTGAATCACCATTCACTCACGGCCACCCGCCGGTATGCCTTTCATAATGCAGCAGACTCTCAGGCGGTAGTATCACAAGTGGTTGATAGTTATAAATAAAAATTGAAGACATGAGCTGTGAGTTTTATGGCGTGTAATCAAACTGCGCAGCTCGTATGGTTAGAGCACACCACTGCAGGGCCCGGCAGTGACTGACAAACCCCTAAAGACTTTTAGCTCTGAGGAGCCCTGATATGTATCTCAACTGTAAAGAACTTGCACAACGCTGGAGAATTTCGCCCAGCACGATCGCCAGCGATATCACCCGAAATCCGGCCAAGCTCCCTCCGTTCATCCGGCTGGGACGTGCTATCCGTTTTCCCGTGGCTGAGGTGGAAGCCTGGGAACAGCAGCAACTCACAAATACGCAGACTTCGCGCTAATTTGACTTTCAAGGAGTAAAAACAATGAAAACCTCAAAAACACTCAGCTTTGACTACCTGGTTAACGCCAGCGACATACTTATCCCTGTCTCTGATGTCATCAGCATCAGTCTCGTTGAAAACCGCCTCAATTTTATTAGTCGGGCGTGCCGCCTGCTGCACACCGAGTCTTTTGATACGGATGAAGCAGCGAAAACTGCGTTTAACACCTATGCCCGCAACTTCGAAAGTAACCTGCCTGAAGAGGCAGTCTACCGGGGTAATAACTGCATTGCCCGACTTAAGTTCGTCTACGGCGTCAGCCTGTTCCAGAACGCAGAGCGGGCTATCCTGACGCTCACTAACCGTTATGGCGGAACACTAGTCAGTGAATCAGCCAAATCTGACACTCTTGATGAGGCATTTCAGGAACTGGCTACCACTCTTGGTGGTCGCGAATTTGAAGGAATGGGCTTTCGTTGGTTGCATGCTAATTGTCTTCTCTCCTCGCGACTCCTGCCGATGGTAGAAAAGACCCCGAATGGCGTCGTCATTAAAGTCAACGATAACTTCGTATCTTTCGTAGCAACGAAAGACGATGCTCTAAAAGAGCAACTGTTTGCTGAGATTCGTACAGCCCTTGCCTGATTTCCCTTTAATTAGCGGTGTCGATATTGACACCGCTCACCTGAATAAGAAAACACTTATGTTTGACATGAATGCACTGCTCGCAGATGCGGCGGGAGTGACGCAACCTGTCGCCCGGTCAGCTAAAACACGTGATAACTTTCCGTTAATACCGCAAAAATCAAAAAAACGGCTGGACGTCAGCAGCCAGTTACATCTTGATATCGGCTTTGACACTGAATATGTCTATAACCCACAGACAAAGCAAAACGACATTCTGTCTTATCAGAGTTATGTCGTGCTGCCTGATGGAACGGGTGTTCCCGGAATCCTGTACCCCGCCAGCGCCCACAAAAAAGATCGCCTGTCGCTGAAAAACTTTCTCGCGAAAACCCTGACGCCGCTATTGAAGAATGAGCTGATTAACGAATGGCCGGGTTCGATTACGCTGTATGCTCATTTCCTGCGGGCTGATGTTGCCTCGTTTTCCGATTTCTGGAGCGATCACAAAATACTGCTGAAAGGAATTCGCAGTACAGTTAGCAGTTTTAAAAACTGCTACGGTATTGATTTTGATGAAGTCGAAAATCGTCGTGAAAAAAATAGCCTCATCACGTTTGATAAACGGACCAGCCCGCCCCGTTGCAGCAATGTGACGTTCACCGATACGTTGTTGATCACGCCGGGTGGGATGGGGCTGGCGGAATGTGGCCAATTACTTGGTCTGCCGAAACTCACCATTCCAGCACCTTATTCAATCAGCGATATGCGCCAGTATTTAAAAGGCGATCGACGCGGTTTCGAAGCTTATGCAGTTCGTGATGCCGAAATTGCCGTGCGCTATGCCTTACAGGTCAAATCGTTCTGCACTGAAAGTCTGATGATTGAGCGCATCCCCACCACGATTGGTGCGATGGCTGTTTCCCGGTTTCTCAAGACCATTAAGGAAAGCGGCCAGTCTCCTGAAGTCTGTATGGGTACCCGGACAATATCGCAACAGTGCTGGAATCCGGATACTCATGGATTCAGAACGTTAAAATCGACGCAGAGTATACCCGCAAGGGAACTCTATGAGACGTTCGCCATAAACTGCTATCACGGCGGTCGAAATGAGTGCTTTATGATGGGCATCACCCCTGAAAGCCAATGGTATGACTACGATTTGGCAGGCGCATACACCACTGGCCTGTTAGATGTTTTGCAACCCGATTATGACAATCTTTATACGAGCCAAAATCCTGAGGAATTTTGCGGACATACCATGGGATTTGCGCTGGTCAGTTTTCGATTCCCCGACACAGTACGTTACCCCTGTCTGCCTGTCAGAACAGACCAGTATGGGTTGTTTTTTCCCTTGACGGGTGAGTCATGGGCGACCGCCCCGGAAATAGCCCTCGCACTGTCTCTGGGTGCGGAAATAGCTATTCAGCACGGTATTATAATCCCATGGCGTCAATATAAATCTGATAATGCCTCGTCCCCGACAAAACCAGCAAGCTCCGTGTTTTTACCCTTTGTGCAACAGGTTCGCGAAAATCGTAATCGCCATGATAAAGGGTCTCTGGAGGAGAAATTCTGGAAAGAGATCGGAAATTCTTTGTATGGAAAACTCGCTCAGGGTCTTCACGCAAAGACTGCATTTGATACCGCCCGTGGGCTGAACAGCCCTCTGCCGCCTTCGTCAGTCACCCAGCCATTTTTTGCTGCACATGTCACGGGATTTGTCCGCGCGGTGGTGGGCGAGTTGATGAATGCACTTCCGCCGAATGCAACCGTGGTCAGTGTGACTACAGATGGTTTTCTGACAGATGTCTCTCTCGAGAATATCGATATGTCTGGTCCGCTATCTTCACGTTTTCAGGCGTTATGCGACATTGCGGATCCGGGCTCGTCTATGCTGACCTGTAAACATCAGGTCCGACAACTGGTCGCCATGAAAACCCGGGGGCAGTTGACCTATAAGGAATCAGAAGGCTTCCCAATCGTCCATGCACGTGCAGGCGTTAAACCCCCTGCTGATATTCCACGCGACGACTATAACCGTTATATGGTAGTTCTCTATATGAACAGGGCTCCGGGTCAGAAACTACGCAGAGGGTCTCTCATTTCAACCCGTGATATGTGGTTGAATGAAAGCGATCTGGTCGCTGTTGAGTCCGAGATCAGGTTAAACCTGGAATTCGACTTCAAACGCCAATTGATAACACCCACTATGAATGAAGGGCATTTGTTAATGCATTCCCGTCCGTGGGATGATATGTCACAGGCACTTAAGCAACGCCAGCTATTCGATGACTGGCGGCAGACACATGCTTTGAAAGATGAAGCCGACTGGGAAGACTGGTGTGATTTTCTCTATTGCAGAAACGTTTTTACCCCACTGAAACTAAAAGTAGGACAAAATCGAAGCGATGATGTCCTTGTTCGCCTTTTCCTGCGGGCCCTGGCTCAACATCAATGGGGGCTCACGCCGGACGACAGAAAGCGACAAACCAGCACTGAGGTCGCAGCATGGCTGGTCGCCGCAGGCTACTCTGTAACAGCCAGTGATGTCAAAAATGCAGGTCGGGCTAAGCTCCCACCCATTATCTTTGGTTCCCTGACTTCCCGAATGAATCGCCTGATGGACCTTATAAAGCCGGTATATCCCGGCTTCGCATTGCCCTCGGCAGTGTTGTAAATCCTTCACGCTGAATACCTGTTTGCTAAGCCCACGCTCCCTGTCGTGGGCTTTACTGTTTGGGCGTAATGAGGCACCGGTAATAAAGCCGCTTCCCGCAACGACCCCGAAATGGACAGTTTGAGTCCACAAAAACCATGCTGAAAATATATCACTGAATTTTATGGTTTTTATTTTTTAGAAATCCTGCTTCAGCCTGGACTCATCTTGTCCAGCACCCTGCTGAAAATATCCTTCCAGCTTCAATTGATTGGATGCCTGAATGGATAAGCATGACAAACTTGGGTATCGCCTTGGATTGATACTGACTCGCCTTAACAACGGTGAATCAGTCACGGTGAGTGGGCTCGCTGAAGAGTTTAATGTCTGTGATAAGACCATCCGGCGTGATCTTACGCAGCGACTGGCTTATCTCAACCTTCTTCGCAGTGGTAAGAAATATCATCTTCCCGTTGGTGTTCTGGGACAGCGCAGCAATACTGACTTGCGCCGCTTTACGCGTATTCTGGGTATTGAAGGGTTATTTCCACGCTGGGATGACCGCCTGTTAGGCATATTGCTGGGCAATGCCGAAAATAATCCGTTTCTGATCAAACAGCGTCCCTACGAAAATTGTGGGGTTTTTATGTCTACGTTGAATACATTGTCAGACGCGATTCGCGGCAGCAAAAAAATAAGCTTTATGTATAAAGCGAAAAGTTACAGCGCCATTGAACCCTATCGTCTCGTCAGTGACAGAGGGATCTGGTATCTCGCTGCCATTGAGGGAGGAGTGCTGAAAAGTTTCGTCATTTCAAACATGAAAAAGGTTCTCCCCAGTAACATGTCATTTGCCATGTCGCCGGAAATTCATCTGCAAATCGAGAATGCGGAAAGTATCTGGTATGGCGCAGAGCTTACTGAAGTACTGATGTCAGTTTCTGCACGTGTAGCCCCGTGGTTCTTGCGCCGCGCGCTGTTGCCGGGTCAGGAAATTATTCACACTTCCGCAAGCGGTGATTTGCTCGTGATTTCACGGGTGGCTCACTTCGGCCAAATTATCCCTCTCATCAAATACTGGATGCCCGAGGTTGAAGTTCTAAAACCAGCATCGATTCGTAATCAGGTTACGCAAGACATACGCCTTGCCCTGAAACGATACGAGCAGAATGAAAGTACGGAATCAACCGGAGATACCTCTAATGAATAAAGATGAAAAAGCGCTCGAGAATTTTTTCGAAAACATAGCAACGGACTTACTCAGCGGTCTTCTTGACGCCAATGATAATGAACAGAATGCGCATCTTAAAGCCTGGCTTGACGCGCCATTCAATGTAGTTCCCGAAAACCTACTCAGGCATGCCGAGATGATTTGCAATCACTTCAGTGCTGGTGAAAACGGTCATTTGTTAATGCACGGTATTGATGATCAACTGGCCGCAATGAACCTTTCCCGCAAGGAACGCTTCAGCCCTATGAAAAAAGGGATCGTCGGTTACGCGGCACCCCGTGATCTGGAAAAAGTGAATGCCTTGCTAAAAGTAATTATTTCTTATTACGAGTGTGCGTTAATTAAAGCGAGAATGGAGAATGGTGCTCAAGATGAATAATACAGAAACTAAAAATCGAAATCCTGTGAAGGATGCTCTTGAAATATTACCTGAAAATATCAGGGACAGTATTGCCCGACGCATCAATGACGTTATCAGTTATGAGCCGGTCATTGGCATTATGGGAAAGACCGGAGCCGGGAAGTCCAGTTTATGTAATGCGATTTTTAAGGGTGATATTTGTGCAGTCAGCGATGTCGCCGCCTGTACCCGTGAAACGCAGGAAATGCGCATCCAGTTTGGCAAACGCTCAGTGCGGTTGATTGATATTCCGGGTGTGGGCGAAAATGCTGAGCGTGACGCTGAATATGAACAACTTTATCGTAATCTGTTACCACAGCTGGATCTGGTTCTCTGGGTGATTAAAGGCGATGATCGCGCCTTTTCTGCGGATGAACATTTCTACAAAAATGTGCTGGCCCCTGCTGGCGGTGAGGCTAAAACACTGTTTGTGCTTAATCAGGTCGACAAAATTGAGCCATTCCGTGAGTGGGATGTTGTCAACGCCCGGCCTTCTCCATCCCAGATGCAAAATATCCTCGATAAAGAAGCATATATCACACAGCGATTTGGGTTTACTGACCATCCGGTGATCGCTGTCGCCGCCAGTGAGGGATACAATGTGACCCATTTGGTGGAGGCAATGGTTCGTGCGCTCCCAAAGCACGCTCAAAGCGGCGTCGCTTCTCAGGTGAGAGACGAGCACAAAACCCGTACAGTTACAGAAGAGGCAACGGAAGGATTTGGTGATACCGTCGATCGCGTTCTTGATGATATTATTGATAATACCCTGCCAGTGCCTTTGCGCGTGGTCGTAAAAGCCGCCAAAAAGGCCGTAGTCAGTGGATTAAAAAAGGCCTGGAACTGGATTTTCGGCTGAATATATAAAAACATAGCGGGGGCGATGGCTCCCGTGTAAGTTATCTCAGGTTAAGAGACACAACCTAACCCGAAGATCCCACAAGGTTTTCAAATTATATCTGTAAAGCTAAGAATGGTGGTTTAGCTTTGCACCTGGAAGCAGAACCACCTATAAGGACATCTCCCCCCATGAAATTTAAATATCTTGCGTTATCCCTACTCGTAAGCTTGCCTGCCCTGGCTGAATCATCCCTTATTGCGTGCAGCCCTAAAGACAAAAGTGGGGATGACTCTGCAAGTATTTGGCCGAGCCCCTATTTGTCACAAAACAAACTCTGTTTCAACATAAGTGCCAATTCAGGTAGTACGTGTGTTGCTAACGGGAAAAGTACTTCCTGGTTTACTGAAGCCGTAATTGTTGATATTGATGGCGAACCACAAGGACGGGATGATACCTGGTTCCGGGTTGTACATCCCATAATCACTGATGAAAAAATAGAGTATGTGATCGAGGGTTCAAGAGATAAAAAAAATTGGGGGGGTGTATCACATGTCTCGATTAACAGACTTACGGGAGAAGCGGTAGACTGGTTTATCGCCGACCAAGGTGGAACATCTTATCAGTGTCATCTGGAAAAACGAAAAATCTGACTGGCATTATATTGTGCCTGAAGAATACGGGAGCTTATGCTCCCGATATTATTCTTAAGGACTCAGAGTTTAACAAGTCCTGCTTTAAGAGCCAGACGGACACATTTATTGGCTTCCTGCATAATCACCTCCTGTGGATATCGGTTCATTTCCCGATATCCATCAGATTTAGCCATGCGACCTTCCATTCCGGCATTATCCAGGACGGTTTTCCAGGCATCCCGTATTTTCTTTGTATCCTTTTCTCCCACGCCCCCCGACAGCGTTCCGAATAACTCTTTCGTATTGTTATTGAGATGTTTATATTCAGCAGCGTCCGGGTCTAATAGCATGGCCATTTTTGTTGATTGTCGGGTCGCTTCATAGCAGAGCCCTGCCGTTTCAAGCGATATTTTGGCTGCAAACGAGGTGGTAGAAAATCCTATAACAAAAAATGTAATAACAATCTTTTTCATGATATGAAGCCTCGGTAAATTATGCGTGTGATATATATTTCAGACGAAGGGTAATATGAGGGAGGGACAGGTTATGTCCTGGTTGATAAAAATATTTCGATACCTCGTTTTTAGGGGGTTCCAAAAATATCTGCTTTCAGCCGGTCTGTATTATCTGGTATTAATAAAAAACCCTCAGATACCCTGTCTGACGCGCTCTCTTATCAGAGGGGCCAGTCGCACTTTGCCGGGTGCAATCACCTCTGTTACGGTTTCCACTCTCAATAAGTCACGCTGCCCTGTGCGATGGCACACGGAAAACTGCTGGCAAATGTCATCGACTGACAGGGTATTGCCCGTATAAAGCTGAAGTAAGATCCATCCCAGTCTCTCGGCTATTTTCTCGCCTCGTGTTCGGTCCATAGTCCGTACCTTTATGGATTTGAAATTAAGAACCCTCACTCACAATTGCGTCTAACCAACTGTAATATCGACATAATTTTAAGGGTGTAAAACGTCCGTTGGGGTAATGATTAACAGACATCCCCCTGATTGGTCATTTAGGGGGAATGTTGGTAAAACCACGAGGGATCTGAGATCCCCCGCGTCTGCACATGTTTATGCGAACGGTCCGGTACAACCAGTATCATCATCATGCTGCGATGTACTGCGCATGAAGAGGATTACAAAGATGCCAGTTTTCTTCCTGTTCATAACAGGTCAACAACTTTCCACAGTTACCGTTACCCGGTAAATCCCCATAGACAGGTAATCCATAAAATTACCCTCCCATAAGGACCAGAGTTCATTCCTCTCTGCCGCCAGTGAAATATCCCCAGCCAGATAATGGAAGACGTATTGACCTGACCAACAAAAGTCCATTTCCTTTTCCAGCTCCGGATAGACTCGTCCCATGTAACTAAAGTCTGTGACATAATCGAAATACCATTCGTTATCCTGGCGGATGAACCGCATTTCAACCGGATGAAATCCGCCGGATTCTGCACTGTAGTCCGGGTCACGAAAATTAATGACTACTGCCCTGACCGATGTTTGCTGAGATTGTTCTGCCAGAAGCGTAACGATGTGCTGCTGAAATAATTTAGTGACAGGCAGCGTTAATCCTGCCTGTTTTAAGACATACTGGGTTTGCATAATAGATTTTCCTGTAAAAGGTGAGTAGAGATGTGTAGTAGTTTCTGGTTGTATAACAGTTCTGGTAAAGAATTAATTCTTCGCAATCCTTTCTCAATCGCCAACCTTACCGAGTGTTTTAAGACGCGCCCGCCAGTCAGCATATAAAACATGCGTAAACAACTTCTCAGGGTGCGCCTCAAGCAGACATATATCCGGGGAGCGTAAAACAGCAGCCAGAAAACCGGCATTATTGGCACTTGCTCCTTTAAATAATGATCTGAATACGCCTGATGTGAAGCCCGTTGTCGGTTGAACTTCGAGTACACTTTCAATCTTAGAAAGTGGGACCCAGTCTTTAGAGAACAATCCACCGCTGCCATTTGCCATGAGACGCAGGTAAAGTTCATTATCCGTTTCAGACATAGCCAGTTGCCATGTCAGAATACCGCTGGCTTTAGGGCTGATTTTTTCCGCCTGACCTGATTCAATGAGCAGCTTATAACTCTCTTCAGGTAATATTTGGCCATCTTCAGTGATACCTTTTTCAATATCACTTAAATCATTATTTAACTCCAGCTTCTCGTGTTCATTATTATTTTTTCCTGACTTTGATTTTCTCATTTTCATCTCCTGATTTTAATCTGATTTACAGACGGGATTCCGCCATAGACATTAATTTATCAATCCCGCCCAGAGGACAATTGGGATGAAACAACAGATAAATACCATTTCCATTATCTTCTGTAATTGATAGCATCAAGTAATATTCATCTGTCAGATGGACCACGAACTCAGGGTTTGCAATTAAATGATGAATTACATCCAGTACGTGTCGTTTAATATCTTCGGGAACATCACCGGGTTCAATGTACATTAATGTTACACCCACCTCGCCCCAAAAATTCATTGCGGAAAGTTCATCATCAAATGGAAGTATCAGTTCTTTTCTCAAGACAGACATAACTGAATCGGGAAGAAGGAGCGACGGCAGGTCTTGCCAGCTCGAGATAAATTTCATTGAATAATCCTCATAAACAATAAAACCCGATACGTTTTAAGTATCGGGGTTACACAGACAGGGTAAAGAATCTGGAATTGCCTTCAGGCGTCATCTAAATTCTTTCATAATATCCACAATCCTTGCAGATAAGCACTGGAGCATTATTCCTTTCACGCTGTTTAAGGAATCCAAATAGACGCTGTATCGCCCTGATGATTGCTTTAAGCAATTCTGGTAATTGCTCCGGGCTAATATAACCGGATGTCGATGTCAGATACCGGTCATCGCGAGTCACCTTTGCTATATTTCCGGCAGTTTCTGTGACTGTATTCCGACTACCGCACTTAGGGCACTTTAACGGCATAATCATTCTCCACGTTTAAGAGATGCAAAAATCACTGTTCTTTACTGGTAGCTACGGGGGGTAAAAGAAGGTCGGTAACACCCTGCCCGGTCTGACGCATTCGCTCTGGTGTCAGTTTTGCGTAGCGCTCCGTACTCTGAATACTGGCATGCGCAAGCTGGGCTTTAACGTCATACAGACTGTACTGTCCGCTGGAGACAAGTAATGATGCGACGGAATGGCGCGTAGTGTGGAAACAGACTTCACTTTTATCTATCCCGCACTCTGCCAGTATTTTTTCATAGGCCCACCGGGGTTCTGATATTGGTTTTCCATTATCTTTTACGGCAAACAGATAGGGGTTGCTGCCAGCCCGTGGGATCGAATCAATAATAGATAATGCAACATCACTGAGATACACAGTTCTGCTGCGACCATTCTTAGTATAAGGAATGAATAACGACCTGTTATCCCGATCAATATGTTTGTGCATGACATTCAGCATTTCTGATTTGCGTGTACCGGTTAACAGCAGCATGGCTATCAGTCCCCCGGCTGCCTTATTGGGGTATCGTGCCGCAGCGTCGAGGATCCTTCTGATCTCATCGGCGTCAAAAAAGCGCGTCCGCTGATTATTCTCCTTCAGCAAAGGGATCTTATCGGCTTCATTCTTCTCCAGGACATCCTGTCGTAGCGCATAACGCCCCATAGTTTTCAGAATAGCCAGTGCCCTGTTACAGGTAGACGGTGCATACTGCTGGCCGTGAATACGACCCTCAAGCATGTCGAAAAGCACCTGCTGGATTTCCCGGGCCCGAAGGTCGCAGTAACGTATCTTCCCCAGACGAGGTTCAATGTATTGCGTGAAACGCTGAACATCCTTATCCCAGGACTTTTTATGGCGCTTGATGAACGGAACATAGGTCAGGTGAAAAAACTCACTAAGCGTTGGCATCGCACGATAATTATCGCGCTCTGCCTTAGGGTCATTTCCCAGAGCAATCGCCTCCTTGTGACGACGGGCTATCTGACGGGCTGTCCCCACATCAATTTCAGGGAATCTGCCAATACTGATACTTTTTTTGGTACCGTGGAATGTGTAGCGCAGGAGGAAACGTTTGTTACCCGTTCGACCTGAGAGGCATTTGAGGCCAATGACCTCAGTATCGGATACCTCAAGCTCTGTAGATCGGGTATCTGTGTTTGCCGGAAGGGCTTTGATGGACGAATTGGTGAATCGGAAGGATTTTTGCATATTTATCCTCATGTATCTGATTGATATCATGAAAATAATATATATCTGTAAGTGTTTTTATTACGGGGCAGGATTGAAGAATGGAAAGGCTATTAGACGCGTACAAACGGATATTACAGGAAGTTGACGCCCAGTCATTTAACCTGAATGAAGATAAATACTCAGGCGTCTTTTTACCCGTGCCGTTTGAAGAATACTGGCATTCACCGGTAAAAATCATGCTGGTTGGACGTGAAACCGCAGGCTGGAATACGCTGAATGGTAAGAATACGATATCACGGGTGTTGGGACTTATACCTGACGTCACCATCGGGCAGGTGGTTGAAGAAGCTGTAGATCGTTACAGGAATCAACTTCCGGTACAAAATGATGGCACCACAAACCTCAAATCACGTAGCCGCTTCACGCAATATCATTTAAGGCTGGCCCGGGAGCTTAATATCCCTCCTCAGGCTATCGTGTATGCCAATCTACTGGCGTGGGATTACGACGGACTGACCCCTCTCAATCGCCCTCAAAATGAAGTGCAGGAAGTCATATTAGCCTCGCTGAAGCTACTGGCGGTACAAATTAAACACCTTGAGCCTGATTTCATCATCTTTGCATCTGGAGCCCGGAGAACAGACTACATCATAAAACAGGTGCTTACTGAGCTGGGCGGCTATGAGACTTCTTCAGTCATTCCGGGGAAGCTATGGGAGTTCAAAACAGGTAATGCAATCTGTTTCAGAATTGCCCATCCACGGGCTATGCGCGGACACCAGAAGTACAGAGATGAGGTGATTGCACGAATTAAGCAACTTTGTACTCAGGGTGGCTAGAGCATTACAGCTTGCTCAGCGGGCCCCCCTTCCCGGAAGCGTACCGGAAAACAGGCAAAGCAACCTGGTTCTCTATGCTGGAGGCGACACGTTCGATTCGGCATTGCCAGGCTGGAGATTGCAGCTCATTGCACCCCGTGAGCACAGGATATGCACAGGACATGAATTTCAGGCACAAAAAAACCACCCGGAGGTGGTTTCAAGACACTGCTTATTGCTTTGATTATTCTGATGTTTCCCATGGTACCCGGAGTGGGACTTGAACCCACACAGCGCGAACGCCGAGGGATTTTAAATCCCTTGTGTCTACCGATTCCACCATCCGGGCTCGGGAAGAAATTGGAGGCGCGTTCCGGAGTCGAACCGGACTAGACGGATTTGCAATCCGCTACATAACCGCTTTGCTAACGCGCCAAAATCTTCTGGCTTTACAGCCAAACATCCGCAAATGCCGATGTTTTAAATTTGGAGCGGGAAACGAGACTCGAACTCGCGACCCCGACCTTGGCAAGGTCGTGCTCTACCAACTGAGCTATTCCCGCATCACCAAGTAACTTTGTTAATCACTTGATTTTGTTATCGTCTGGCAATCAGTGCCGCCGTTCGATGCGTTGCATTCTACTTACCTGACGCAATGAGTCAACGATATTTTTCACCACTTACGATCGTTTGCTGAAATTTGCGGCGAAACGATCACTGATCAAGCAAATCTCCCCGCGCAGCGCTCAAATACTGGAACATTGACCATAAAGTCAGAATCGCGGCGACAAAGAAAAGTGCAATCCCGGCATACTCTACCCAGATATTTGGGCGCCACAGCAGCCATGCCAGCGCCGCCATTTGCGATGTCGTTTTGACTTTACCGATCCACGACACCGCCACGCTGCTACGCTTGCCAAGTTCTGCCATCCATTCACGCAGCGCTGAAATGATAATTTCACGCGCGATCATCGTGGCGGCAGGCAATGTCACCCACCAGCTGTGGTAGTGCTCCGTCACCAGCACCATCGCAATAGCCACCAGGACTTTATCTGCCACCGGATCGAGGAACGCCCCGAAACGGGTGCTTTGGTTCCAGCGGCGCGCCAGAAAACCGTCAAACCAGTCGGTAACGGCTGCGATACAGAAAATCAGCGCACAAACGAAGGGAGCCCAGGTGAATGGCAGATAAAACGCCAATACAAAGAATGGGATCAGAATGACGCGAAACAGCGTGAGCAATGTAGGGATATTAAATTGCATATGACGGATAACTATCTGTTGTCAGTGAAATTACCCCTATGTTGCTACAGAGGGCTTAATGTTTCAACGAGTAGAAGATCTTTTCTGCCAGAGCTTGCGAAATACCCGGCACTTTTGCAATTTCTTCGACACTGGCGTTACGAAGCCCTTGCAAACCCCCCATATATTTCAACAACATTTGTCGGCGCTTAGGGCCAACGCCTTCGATGGTTTCCAGCGTGCTGGTGCTTTTTACCTTCGCACGTTTTTTACGGTGTCCGCTGATGGCGTGATCGTGAGACTCATCGCGGATATGCTGAATAACGTGCAACGCAGGGGAGTCCGGCGGCAGGCTAAACCCCTCACCTTCCGGTTCGAAGAACAGGGTTTCCAGGCCAGCTTTGCGATCTGCCCCTTTTGCCACACCCAGTAACAGAGGATGCTGTTTATCCCAGGGCACGTCCAGTTCAGCAAAAACAGCTTTCGCCTGCCCTAGCTGGCCTTTACCGCCGTCGATCAAAATAACATCCGGGATCTTACTTTCTTCTATTGCCTTACCGTAACGCCGACGCAGTACCTGGTTCATCGCCGCGTAATCATCACCCGGCGTAATACCCGTAATGTTATAGCGACGATACTCTGCGCGCAGCGGCCCGTTAGCGTCAAAAACCACGCAGGAGGCAACGGTCTGCTCGCCCATCGTGTGGCTAATGTCAAAACATTCCATGCGTTTCACCGCAGGCAGTTTCAGCACGGATGCCAGCGCCGTCAGACGTTGGGTAATAGTGGACTGCTGGGAAAGTTTGGTGGTTAACGCCGTAGCCGCATTGGTACGCGCCAGCTTCAAATATCGGGCGCGATCGCCTCGCGGTTTCGTCTGGACGTTAATCTTCCGCCCGGCCAGTTCAGACAAAGAGTCAGCCAACAGCGTCTTATCGCTAAGATTAAAATCAAGCAGGATCTCCCCGGGCAAGGTACGCACCTGGCTACCCTGTAAATAGAACTGCCCAACGAAGGTTTCAACTACCTCGCCCAGCTCCGTTCCCCCTGGTACTTTAGGAAAATAGCTGCGACTGCCTAACACTTTACCCTGACGAATGAACAAGACGTGTACACAGGCCATTCCGGCATCAAATGCCACGCCGATAACATCCAGATCGTCGCCAGTATTGGAAACAAACTGTTTTTCAGTTACACGGCGAACCGCCTGAATTTGGTCGCGGATGCGTGCGGCCTCTTCAAACTCAAGGTTCTGGCTGGCCTTCTCCATCCGGGTTATCAGTTGCGTTAACACCTGATCGTCTTTGCCGGATAAAAACAGCCGTACATAGTCGACCTGCTGTGCGTACTCTTCTTCACTCACCAGACCGGCGACGCATGGCCCAAGGCAGCGGCCAATCTGATATTGCAAACACGGGCGTGAACGGTTGCGATAAACGCTATTTTCACACTGACGTATTGGGAAAATTTTCTGCAATAGCGCCAGCGTCTCGCGGACGGCATAACCGTTAGGAAACGGTCCAAAGTATTCACCTTTAGCATGCTTGGCGCCGCGATGCGTCGCCAGACGCGGATGGGTATCGCCACTGAGGAAAATAAAGGGATAGGATTTATCATCGCGCAGCAATACGTTATAGCGCGGCTGGTACAGCTTGATGTAATTGTGCTCAAGCAATAATGCTTCAGTTTCGGTGTGCGTCACCGTGACATCAATCTGCTGAATTTGTGCCACCAGCGCTTCGGTTTTACGCGACGCGAGATTGCTGCGGAAATAGCTGGAGAGCCGTTTTTTCAGGTCTTTCGCTTTACCAACATAGATAACCGTCCCGGCGGTATCGTACATACGATAGACGCCAGGCTGGCTGGTCACGGTTTTCAGAAACGCTTTAGCATCGAACTGTTCGGTCACAGGCTTGTTAATGTCTCCGCATTACACAGGCCATGGCGAATTGCCAGGTGAGTCAGCTCCACATCGCCATGAATGTTTAATTTACTGAACATTCGATAGCGGTAGCTGTTCACTGTTTTGGGACTAAGATTCAGTTGTTCTGAGATCTCATTGACCTTCTGGCCTTTGGTGATCATCAGCATAATCTGCAACTCGCGTTCAGACAAACTGGCAAACGGGGTTTCCGTTTTCTCTGGCTCAATCTGGCTAAGCGCCATTTGTTGCGCAATATCGGAAGCAATGTAGCGCTGCCCGGAAAAAACCGAACGAATCGCGCTCACGACTTCCTGAGGGGCGGCCCCCTTGCTGAGATAGCCCGCGGCTCCCGCCTGCATAACTTTTGCCGGCAATGGGTTTTCGGTATGAACAGTCAACATGATCACTTTAATGTCAGCCGAGGAACGCGCAATTTTGCGGGTTGCCTCCAGACCGCCAATACCGGGCATATTCATGTCCATCAGCACAACGTCGACGGCGTTAGTGCGGCACCATTTGACCGCATCTTCGCCGCAGCACGCCTCGCCGACAACTTTAATGCCTTTTATATCTTCCAGAATGCGTCGTATCCCTGCGCGCACCAGTTCGTGGTCATCAACAAGAAAAACGTTGATCAAAGGAATATCTCCAGAATAGGGATAACGCTACCGATAGTTAATCGGTCCTATGTTAACGGGTTTTATCTCAACTTTGAAATCTAAAAAACACCCGACTTTCGATTTTGCTCTCGTTTTTGGAAATTAGATTGTACGAACCGTGGAAACTTTCACGGTTGAAGGCTGTTTGCCCGCGCTTATATCTGCATAGCTGTTTCAGAATAGTGACAAAAAATTCATATTCTTACGCTGAATGCTAAATAGGAAGGTAAGCTTGTAACAATAATTAACGAGTAAAATACTCGGAATAAACAATGAATGGAGAAAATATATGCACTGCAACATCTTGTTTATTTTAATCTCATTGGGTTTTGTTTGTGCAAAAAACAACCTCAGATATTTTTAGCCGAGCTTATGGTATACTCCGCCGCCTTGACGTTTGCCATCGCACTTTTTCATTGAAACATAACGAGGAAAATAAATGAGTACGCCTGATTTTTCCACTGCTGAGAATAATCAAGAACTGGCTAATGAAGTCACCTGCCTGAAGGCCATGTTAACGCTGATGCTGCAGGCTATGGGACAAGCCGATGCAGGACGCGTGATTCTTAAAATGGAAAAACAGATCGCGTTGATTGAGGACGAAACACAGGCCGCGGTATTTACCAGCACTGTTAAACAAATTAAACAGGCCTATCGTCAGTGATAAGAAACCGGCTGACAGCGATGCTCTCAGCCGGTTTTGCGTCTGACACTCAGAACGACATTTTATTCAGATAAGCCCTGTTGCAGCGGCATAACAAGCAATCTGTGTTTTGTTTGGCGCGTTAAACTTCTTCTGCATATTCTTCTGATGAAAGTTAACGGTATTTTCAGAGATCGACAGAATCATTGCTATCTCGGAAGAGGTTTTCCCCTCAGCGGTCCATTTCAGAATCTCTTTTTCGCGCTTGCTAAAACGCATCTCCGGCGCCATGACCATGTCATCTTCCAGCCGCATAAGTACTGACAGACTTTCTCGTACCAGCAGTTGCATCCTAAGTTCGACTTCATCCTGGGCATAGCGGCCATTACGCACACTTGCGCGTGAAACGGACAAAAAGCCTAGCGCCCGATTTGGCAACATTAAGCATTGCGTCATCCCCTTGCGCAGACCGTGATTACGCGCGGCGTCCCACAGCGGTTGTGCGTCACGGAACAAGGCGTCATCCCACGGTAAGTGGCCCTGACTGAAGTTTTCGGGTTTCAGTACCGGATCGATAGCGAAATAATTTTCTGATTGGTAATGTGCGACCCATGCTTTGGGATACGTCGTATGAAGTACCGTTTTAGGTCGGGTAAAGGGTACGGGATGCCGGACACAGAGCGCATAAAAATCGAACTCTAAGTGCTGCGTCTGAAGTTGTAATTCGTTATAGACATCCTCTGCCGCCGCCATTTCCTGAAAGCGTAACAGCATGCTCCGTCGCCAGGTGAAGAAATCATGATCCTGCATACTAAGTGGTAATGCCCCTGAGATTGATAATCATCCAAATGTACGAAACAAGCTAACACATAAATGTATTTTATATATGCAAATTATCGGACAAATAAGAAATTACTTGAGTGTAATGTAACAGCCCACAATGCTGACAGGATGAAGCAATAATAATAAAGCAGTAATTATAAATAGTTATGCAACAAGCACTCACCAAAAAAACTATTTCGATGAGTGCTCTCTGACCTTTTATTGCATCAGGAATTTTTCAAGAAACTGACGGGTTCGCGGTTGCTGCGGATGCGTGAATAATGATTTTGCAGGCCCCTGCTCCACTATCTTGCCCTGATCCATAAATATCGCCCGGTCAGCAACGTCACGCGCAAAACTCATTTCGTGCGTCACAATGACCATGGTGCGCTTTTCCTGCGCCAGTTGACGAATAGTATTAAGCACTTCGCCAACCAGTTCCGGGTCAAGCGCGGAGGTCGGTTCATCAAAAAGAATAACTTCCGGACGCATAGCCAGCGCCCGGGCAATAGCGACACGCTGCTGCTGACCGCCGGATAACCGCCGTGGATAGCTGCTCTCTTTACCCGCAAGCCCAACCTTTGCCAGAAGTTCACGCGCGCGCGCTGTCGCTTCCGCCTTCGGTTCGCCCTTCACAATTACCGGACCTTCAATAATGTTTTCCAGTACTGTGCGATGTGGAAATAAATTAAAGTTCTGGAACACAAACCCCACATGCTGGCGCAACTGGCGAATCTGTCCTTTCTGCTGGCTTAAGGAACGCGCGGTATCAATGGTAATATCTCCAACCTTGATGGTGCCCGCCTCCGGTTGTTCCAGCAAATTTATACTGCGCAGCAGCGTGGTTTTACCTGAACCGCTCGGCCCGATAATCGCCACGACTTCACCAGGCTTAACGTCCAGATCAATGCCGTGCAGTACCGTTTGCCCGTGAAATTTTTTCACCAGGTTTCTGACTTCAATAGTACTCATTTCGGCTCTCTCTCCTGGCGGTTGAGCTGTTCTTCAAAATAGTTCTGCAGCGCAGAAAGCACCGTCGCCATGACCCAGTAAATCAGCGAGGCCGCCAGATACATGGTAAACACTTCCAGCGTGCGTGAAGTAATCAGCTGCGCCTGGCGGAACAGTTCCGGTACCTGGATGGTCGCGGCCAGTGATGTGTCTTTCACCAGACTGATAAAGCTGTTGCTCAGCGGTGGAAGCGCAACCCGCGCAGCCTGCGGCAGGATCGCCCTGCGCATCGTCTGCCACGGTGTCATACCGATACTCGCCCCGGCTTCCCACTGACCTTTATCAATGGAGGAGATGGCCGCACGCAGCGTTTCTGCCGCGTAAGCCGCAGTATTCAGCGACAGACCGATCATAGCTGCCGGGATCGGGTCCAGCTCAATACCAAACTGCGGCAGACCGTAGTAGATCATAAACAGTTGGGCAATTAACGGCGTACCGCGAAAGATAGAGATATAAAAGCGCGCCAGCCAGCGCACAGGCAACAGTGACGATAAACGCATTAGCGCCAGGATGAACCCCAGCACCAGGCCAAAAAACATCCCGCCGATACTCAGTTGGAGCGTAAATACCGCCCCTTTCAGCAGATACGGCAGCGAATCAATGACCAGTTGGATACTTTCTTGCATTAGTGTTTTTCTACCTGGTTGTCATACATGTGGATGGTAGGCAAACAACGCAGGTGCCCCACCGGTATGAATAAAGAGGATTGGCCCTTCATCTTTAAAGCGTTTCTGGCTGATACCGTCAATCAGGCCTGCCATCGCTTTACCGGTATACACCGGATCCAACAAAATGCCTTCCAGACGCGCCAACAGTTTTACCGCCTCCATGCCTTCTTCATTTGGCGTACCGTAACCCGGCGCAAAGTAATCATCCCACAGTAAAATATCTGCCGCCGCAGTCAGCTCCAGCTCACTGGCAATGGCCTGCTGCAGCGCAACGACTTTTGGTTTTTGGTCAGCAACACTGCGCGAAACGGTGACACCGATAAGCTCAACGTTCGGCATCAATTGTTCCAGCCCTACCGCCAACCCGGCGTGCGTTCCTGCACTGCCCGACGCCACCACGACGGATGACAGTTCTACGGCACCTTCACACTGCTGAGCAATTTCCAGTGCGCTTTCGACATAACCCAATGCACCCAACGCGTTAGAACCGCCAACCGGGATCACATACGGGCGGAACCCCTGCGCTTCAATCCGCGTCGCCAGTTCCTGAAGCTGCGCATTCGGGTCGGTCAGCGCATCACACATTTCAATCTGGGTATTGAACAGATCCAGCAGCAGGCGGTTACCGTTACTGAGATAATTTTCCGCAGTCGTGCCTATTGGGTTTTCTAACAGCGCCACACAGTGAAGCCCCAGCTTCGCCGCGACCGCCGCCGTCTGACGCACGTGGTTCGACTGGATAGCCCCTGCGGTGATCAATGTGTCTGCGCCTTCACGCAGCGCGTCCGCCGCCAGAAACTCCAGTTTGCGCAGTTTATTGCCGCCCATCGCCATCGGCGTGACGTCATCGCGTTTAATAAAAATATCGCGGCCGAGATAATCAGAGAAACGCGGGAGATATTCGAGCGGCGTGGGCGCGCCAATAAATTCCAGACGGGGAAAGCGCGTTAAGTTATGCAGTGGCATAGAGCCTCCGGTGTTTACTCATCATCTTGTGGGCAACAAGCAGCCCAAAAGCCTGAGAGTAGAAGTTGTTGTGATGTTCTTTTTATTATGCACGTTCAGGCGCAATGGAATAAAAAAAGGCGCTGTTAAAGGCGCCTTTTTTATCCGGATGATGATTATTTCGTCACATCCGCTCCAAACCATTTTTCGGACAGGGCTTTCAGCGTGCCGTCTTTTTGCATATCGGCAATGGCTGCATCCACGGCTTTCAGCAGATCTTCATTGCCTTTACGCAGCGCCACACCAGATTCCTGGCGGGAGAAAGCTTCACCAGTCACGGCCAGTGTGTCTTTGGTTTTCTTCACCAGATCCAACGCTGCCAGACGGTCAACCAGAATGGCATCGATACGGCCTACGCGCAGATCCTGATATTTGGTCGGATCATCATCATAGGTACGAATATCTACGCCCTGCACGTTCTGACGCAGCCACTCTTCATAGTTGGTTCCCAGACCAACGCCGACTTTTTTACCTTTCAGATCGGCAGCAGTCTTAATAACGCCTTCATTACCTTTCTTCACCAGCGCCTGGATACCAGAAACCGTATACGGGGTAGAGAAATCGTATTTTTTCTTCCGTTCGTCAGAGATGGTTACCTGGTTTATCACCACATCGATACGTTTGGAATCTAACGACGCCAGCATGCCGTCCCATTTGGTCGGCTTGAGCGAGGCTTTCACACCCAGATGTTTAGCCAGCTCCTCGGCAAATTCCACTTCAAAACCGGTCAGTTTGCCATCGTCACCCTGGAAACTAAACGGGGGATAAGTCCCTTCAAGCCCCACCAGCAGCGTGCCGCGCTCTTTCACTTTATTTAACAGACCTTCGTCCGCAAATGTTTTTGCGCTCATACCCGCGACAAGTGCAACAGCCATTACACCCATCAGCGCCTGACGTCCCAGAAGTGCTAATTTCATAGTTACCCCGAATATTGTCATTAGTGACCATCATTTATGACCGAAGTGTAGAACGTTCGCCGTAATTCACAAACACGACTCTGTTACACCTTATTCGTTTTTAATATATATCAGAACTGGCTGTCCAGGCGGATTTCTGCATATGCCCCATATGTGTATGGGCTTTAAACTGCTCATACTTACGTAGCGCAATGCGGTAATTATTGGTGCTGGTTTCTGGCAGCCACGGGGCGAGGTTTTCGTCGAGGAACCCTTCCTGCAGCAGGTCATGAGAAATTTTTTGTTCGGTCAGATGATTGCCGAGACGACGCAGGCGAACAACATATTCGCGCACCGTGCCGTGGCTCATTTCGGTTTGCTCAAACAAAAATTGTTTAAAGCCGATGATGTCAAAGAAGTCGCTTTGCTCTTTGCAATGCAAATCACCGCAGAAACGGCATAACGCCACCCACTCTTTTTTCTCCTGCGCCCATTCAGCATCATCAAGCAGCGTGTCCAGGCGGGAGATGGCTATCTTATTCACAATCTGCCCGCGACGAACCAGCGTGATCCTGTCAAGCAACTTAAAGCAATGGGCGCAATGCGTCTGGCTGTGTTTGAAATCTTTGAGGTAGCGGCTTAGTGGCCGTCTTTTTGATTGCTGCACCGTCATGAGAACTCCTGGTAGTCAATACGTTATGCGGCATTGTTCAGGGGCAAAGATTACCCCTTATAGCTTACCCAGCTTGGTGCGTAGACGTTTGATAGCCTGGCTGTGCAACTGACTGACCCGTGATTCGCCCACTTCCAGAACAGCACCAATCTCTTTCAGATTCAGCTCTTCCTGATAGTACAGCGTCAATACCAGCTTCTCGCGCTCCGGCAATGCATCAATCGCATCCATCACGCGCTGACGGAGGTTCCCCTCAAGAAGCTGTTGTAACGGGTTTTCTTGCTGATGTTCTTCTGTCACCAGCTCAATACTATCGCCATGCTCTTCCCGCCACTCGTCGTAGGAGAAGAGTTGGCTATTATTGGTATCAAGCAACATCTGACGATACTCTTGTACAGGGATCCCCAGACGCTCCGCCACTTCAGTTTCCGTCGCGTTACGCCCTAATTCCTGCTCCAGTTGCCCCATCGCCTGTGCCACTTCGCGGGCATTGCGCCGAACGCTACGCGGCACCCAGTCCCGGCTGCGTAGTTCATCCAGCATAGCCCCACGAATACGCTGCACTGCGTAAGTGGTAAATGCCGTTCCTTGCAAAGCGTCATATCGGTCAACTGCATTCAATAACCCGATGCCGCCCGCTTGTAGCAGGTCATCCAGTTCCACGCTCGCCGGCAAGCGCACCTGAAGGCGCAATGCTTCGTGACGCACCAACGGTACATAACGCTGCCACAGCGAGTGTTTATCCATTACACCTTCAGCGGTATACAGTGAATTCACGATAAACAGCCCTGCGTTAAATGAGTTATCGGCATGATTATCCGTTTCTGCAGGGGTTTTAATCGGGTGAATAGTGGGTGAAATGGGGGGTTATTTGGGGGTTACGGGTAAAGCGGAATGTAAAAAACCCCGCCGGAGCGGGGTTTGCGCGATAAGTGTAAATTAACGCAGCAGAGACAGGACGTTCTGCGTGGTCTGGTTGGCCTGCGCCAGAACAGAAGTACCCGCCTGTTGCAGAATGTTTGCACGAGACATGTTGGACACTTCGGTCGCGTAGTCAGCATCTTCGATACGGCTACGGGCTTCAGACAGGTTGTTGACGGTGTTACCCAGGTTAGTGATGGTAGAGTTGAAACGGTTCTGTACCGCACCCAGGTCGGAACGCAGGTCAGCAACCTGAGCCAACGCCGCGTCGATTTTCGCCAGCGGGCTGTCGGTAGTTGCAGTAGCGGCTTCAGACAGTTTAGGTTCTGCCTGGAAGTTGTGACCTTTTGCTTTAGCAGCCGTGTAGGTTTTACCGGCAATTTCTACCAGTTCAGTTTTACCGTCAACGCCACCCAGTTGGTTAAGTGCGGTTGCCGATTTACCAGAAGCATCAGTGTAAGAAGTTGTCTTAAGTTCTACTTTGCCATCTGTATAGGTTGCGGCATATTTTTTGCCGCCCACATCCAGAGCGTAACCACCATCAATTGTCTTATTATTTTTGTCGGTATAAGACATTTTGACTAGTTTTGCGCCATCAGCTGCTGTTGCATCAACACCGGCATCTTTCAATGCCTGAATTGCTGCAGGAGTTACAGTTACTGGTGTACCAACCGTCTCAGTCATAACTTTGGTTGCTGCGGCATCACCGGAAGGAGTAACTAGAGTAGGCGTTGCTCCAAACGTGACTTTACCAGTGCTATCTACATCGACAGCATATTTACCATTCTTAGATGACTCAGTAGCCGTGTTGCCTGTAACATCCGCATAATATTGACCATCTTTGAAGGTAAATGTAGCGGTTAATGTATCACCAGTAGAGTTTCCAATAGCGGCTTTAAACGCAGCAGAGTCCAGAGTACCAATATCAGTCGTGCTTGGAGTATAGCCTTTCGTTGTACCTTCAGTTACTGCAGTAGCTTTAACGTCATAGGCTTTCTGGACGTTCAGTGAGTCCAGACCCAGGGTTTTGGAGTTGATTTCTTTCAGGTTGATATCGATGGTTTCGCCATCGTTAGCACCAACCTGGATGGTCAGGGTGTTGTCTTTCGCCAGTACTTTCACGCCGTTGAACTGGGTCTGACCGGATACGCGGTCGATTTCGTTCAGACGCTGAGTGATTTCAGCCTGGATGGAGTCGAGGTCAGACTGGGAGTTGGTACCAGTAGAGGACTGAACCGCCAGCTCACGAACACGCTGCAGGTTGTTGTTGATTTCAGACAGAGAACCTTCAGTGGTCTGCGCGATGGAGATACCATCGTTGGCGTTACGGGACGCCTGAGTCAGACCTTTGATGTTAGAGGTGAAACGGTTTGCAATCGCCTGACCTGCAGCATCGTCTTTCGCGCTGTTGATACGCAGACCGGAAGACAGACGCTCGATAGCGGAGCTCAGAGAAGACTGAGATTTGTTCAGGTTATTCTGGGTCAACAGCGACAGGCTGTTTGTATTGATGACTTGTGCCATGATCTTTTCCTTATCAATTACAACTCGATGTTATTGGGCTGTTGCCCACGGTTTCTGACCGTAACCCATGTATCGGCACCTTAAATTCGAACTTTAGAAAATTTTTACTTTCCGCCCATTTTTTTCTTAGCCCCGGAAATACCCGCTTTAATTACCACTATTCCGCGCATTATTTTTGCAAAACTATTATTAAACTTTGCGCGCAGATTGCCGATATAGCGGTTAACTACTGTTTGCAATCACAAGGAATTAGGCATGCCTTCATTTACATCACTGGGCGTTGGCTCGAACTTACCACTGGACACATTGCTGACAAACTTAACCACTGCTGAGAAAAAGCGCTTAACGCCCATTACCCAGCAGCAGAGCGCTAACACCTCGCGTCTGACCGCGTACGGTACGCTGAAAAGTGCATTAGAAAAATTTCAAACGGCGAATACCGCACTGAACAATGCCGACCTGTTTAAAAGCACCACGGCAACCAGCAGCACAGAAGACTTAAAGGTCAGTACGACCGCCGGTGCTGCTCCTGGTAAATATACCGTCAGCGTGTCCAAACTGGCACAAGCACAGTCGCTATCAACCACGTCCAAAATTACCTCTACCAAAGAACAGTTGGGCGATACCAGTGTTGATGAACGCACCATAACGATTTCACAACCGGGTCGTAAAGACCCCCTGGAAATCAAGTTAGGCAAAGGCGAAACCTCTCTGGAGGATATTCGTGACGCCATTAACGATGCGGACAGCGGTATTTCGGCAAGTCTGGTAAAGGTTAAGGAAGACGATTATCAGTTAGTGTTAACCGCTGAAAGCGGCACTGAAAGCGAAATGACCATCTCAGTCTCGAATGATTCGAAACTGAGCGATTTACTGTCCTATGACAGCAAAGCGGGCAGCGGCAAAATGAAGCAACTGGTCGGTGCGCAAAATGCGCAACTGACCGTCAACGGCATTGATATTGAACGTCAAAGCAATACCGTAACTGACGCACCGCAGGGCATCACGCTGCAACTGACCAAAGAAGTCAAAGATGCCTCTATCACGGTAACAAAAAGTGATGAAAAGGCCACAACGGCAATTAAAGCCTGGGTGGAAGCCTATAACTCACTGGTCGATACCTTTGGTACGCTGACTAAATATAAAGAAGTTGAACCGGGTGAAGCGGCCAGTGCAGATAACGGCGCGTTACTGGGCGACAGTGTTCTCCGTACCATTCAAAACGGTATTCGTGCGCCATTTGCTAACAGCGGCAGCGAGTCCCCGTTTAAAACCATGTCTGAGATTGGCATTACTCAGGATGGCGGCACTGGCAAGTTAAAAATTGATGAAGAAAAACTGGCTAAGGCACTGAAAGATAACACAGCAGCGACCCGTGAACTGTTGGTGGGTGACGGCAAAGAAACCGGTATTACCACCAAGATTGCCACCGAAGTAAAAAGCTATCTGGCCGATGACGGTATTATCGACAATGCGCAAGACAATATTAACGCCAACCTGAAACTGCTGACTAAGCAGTATCTGACCGTGAGTAACAGCATTGATGAAGTCGTGGCTCGCTATAAAGCACAGTTTACCCAACTCGATTCCATGATGAGTAAGCTGAACAGCACCAGTACCTATCTGGGCCAACAATTTTCAGCGATGAATAATTCCTGATAACACGAGGTAAGCATGTATACCGCGAGCGGTACCAAAGCCTATGCACAGGTCAGCGTGGAAAGCGCCGTGATGAGCGCCAACCCGCATCAGTTGATCGAAATGTTGTTTGATGGCGCACATAGCGCCCTGGTGCGCGCTCGTCTGTTTATGCAGCAAGGCGATATCGTTGCCAAAGGTGAGGCATTAAGCAAGGCAATCAATATCATCGATAATGGTCTGAAGGCGGGCCTGGACCACGAAAAAGGAGGAGAGATCGCCACCCATCTTTCTTCGTTGTACGACTATATGGTTCGCCGTTTATTGCACGCAAATCTGAATAATGATTGTCAGGCGATTGAAGAAGTCGAAGGGTTGCTCGGAAACATCGCGGATGCCTGGAAACAGATCTCACCAAACGCGTCGTCCCAGGAGTCCCGTTAATGACCTCAGCCGTGGAGTTTATCAACCGTTGGCAGCGCATTGCGCTGCTCAGTCACTCGCTGCTGGAACTGGCGCAGCGAGGTGAATGGGACCTTTTACTGGAACAGGAAGTTAGCTATCTGCAAAGTATTGAAGTGGTCATGGAAGAACAAACTCCATCTGGCATCACGCGAAGCGTTCAGGATTTGATTGCCGGGTATATTAAACAGACGCTGGATAACGAACAGTTGCTCAAAGCATTACTACAGCAGCGTCTGGATGAACTCAGCACGCTGATCGGTCAGTCAACCCGCCAGAAGACGCTAAATAACGCCTACGGTCGACTTTCCGGTATGTTACTGGTTCCGGATGCGCCAACTGCCCCACAATAATTTCCCGCTTCGTCTGAATAATCTTCCATACTCCAGAGGTCGGCCAAACGGCTTCTGGAGCACGGAAGATGAAAAACCCCACCTTATTGCAGTACTTCCACTGGTATTACCCTGATGGCGGCCAGCTCTGGTCGGAACTCGCCGCACGCGCGGACGGACTTAATGATATCGGCATCAATATGGTATGGCTGCCTCCTGCCTACAAAGGTGCGTCCGGCGGATACTCCGTTGGCTATGACACCTACGATCTGTTTGATTTAGGCGAATTCGACCAGAAAGGCACTATTGCCACCAAATACGGCGATAAAAATCAGTTACTGGCGGCAATCGACGCGTTAAAGCACAACGATATCGCGGTACTGCTGGATGTGGTGGTCAACCACAAAATGGGGGCCGACGAGAAAGAACACATTCAGGTTCAGCGCGTAAACGCCGATGACCGCACGCAGATTGACGATGAGATTGTCGAATGCGAGGCCTGGACGCGGTACACCTTCCCTGCCCGTGCGGGTCAGTACTCTCAATTCATTTGGGACTACAAATGCTTTAGCGGCATCGATCATATTGAAAATCCCACCGAGGACGGCATTTTTAAAATCGTGAATGATTATACCGGCGAAGGCTGGAACGATCAGGTCGATGACGAACTGGGCAACTTTGACTATCTGATGGGCGAAAATATCGATTTTCGCAATCATGCCGTAACCGAAGAGCTCAAATACTGGGCACGCTGGGTGATGGATCAAACCCATTGCGATGGTTTTCGCCTGGATGCCGTCAAACATATCCCGGCATGGTTCTATAAAGAGTGGATCGAGCACGTCCAGGAGGTGGCACCCAGGCCGCTGTTTATCGTCGCGGAATACTGGTCCCATGATGTCGATAAACTGCAAACCTATATTAACCAGGTCGAGGGGAAAACCATGCTGTTTGATGCCCCTTTGCAAATGAAGTTTCACGAAGCGTCCCGCCAGGGTCGCGATTATGACATGAGCCAGATTTTCACCGATACGCTGGTGGAGGTCGATCCCTTTCATGCGGTGACGCTGGTTGCGAACCATGACACCCAGCCGTTACAGGCGCTGGAAGCCCCCGTCGAGGCGTGGTTTAAGCCGCTGGCCTACGCGCTGATCCTGCTGCGCGAAAACGGTGTGCCGTCGGTGTTCTACCCCGATCTTTACGGGGCACATTACGAAGACACTGGCGACGATGGCGAAACTTATCCTATCGACATGCCCATCATCGAACAGCTTGATGAACTGATCCTCGCACGTCAGCGCTTCGCTCACGGCGTACAGACGCTCTTTTTCGATCATCCTAACTGTATCGCCTTTAGCCGCAGCGGAACGGACGACGATCCCGGCTGCGTGGTTGTTCTGTCTAACGGCGATGACGGAGAAAAGACCATCAATCTCGGCGCGAATTACGGCAATAAAACCTGGCGTGATTATCTGGGAAATCGCGAGGAAAGCGTGGTCACCGATGAAAATGGCGAAGCAACGTTTTATTGTAACGCCGGGAGCGTCAGCGTGTGGGTCATTGAAGAAGTGATTTAAAACTCAACCCCGGTGGCCATTGGCTACCGGGGCGTATGGCTTATGGCAATGGCGTAGGCAACGGCGTTTTCTTTAACACATCGGCGCACTCCTGCGTCGGGCGATCAACCCGCTGCAGCGTCATACCGTCATATTCCAGCGTATTGCCGTCACGCTCAATCTCATACAGCTCGCGTTTCACCGTCACGTTGGTGAGATCGCCAGAGAGCATCGTTAGCTTGCCCGGCAGCGCGATCACTCGCTGCCACTGACGGCAATCCAACGTATCCCCCTCTTTTGTGACAATCAGACTGGCGATCGCTTCCGGGCTCACCAGCGCGCGCTGCGGACCTTTTGACTGCCAGTATCCTGCCAGACCGGCAGGAGCTGGTGTTTTCACCACGTCATTATAATTTTGTACCTCGGCGCAGCCAGCAAGCACCAACAATGCACCAACGATTGCTAATTTTTTCATCATTCATCCTGCATGCGAAGAAAAGGGGATTGTGGCATTAAAGCCCTGATGTCGCCAGCCTTTCGGCAGCCCGGAGAAAGATTGATCCAGACGGTGTTACCTCTTATTACTCATAGTCAAAAATTCTGATCGGTGTAATATCCACGCTTCTTGTTACATACCTTCTGAGTTCAGAGGCAAAACGCATGTCATGGCAACACTTCAAACAGGCCTGGTTAATTAAATTTTGGGCCCCTGCCCCTGCGGTTATCGCAGCGGGTATTCTCTCCACTTACTATTTCGGCATTACGGGAACCTTCTGGGCCGTTACCGGCGAATTTACCCGCTGGGGTGGGCAAATCCTGCAACTGTTTGGCGTGCACGCCGAAGAGTGGGGATACTATAAACTGATCCACCTCGAAGGTTCGCCCCTGACGCGTATCGACGGGATGATGATCCTCGGTATGTTCGGCGGCTGTTTCGCTGCCGCACTGTGGGCCAACAACGTCAAATTACGCATGCCGCGCAGTCGTATCCGCATTCTGCAGGCGGTGGTCGGCGGGATGATCGCCGGTTTCGGCGCCCGTCTGGCAATGGGCTGTAACCTGGCCGCGTTTTTTACCGGCATTCCACAGTTCTCGCTGCATGCCTGGTTCTTCGCGCTGGCAACGGCTATGGGCTCATGGTTTGGCGCCCGCTTTACCCTGCTACCGATGTTTCGTATTCCGGTCAAAATGCAGAAAGTTTCCGCCGCCTCGCCGCTGACGCAAAAACCGGACCAGGCGCGTCGTCGTTTCCGCCTCGGTATGCTGGTATTTATCGGTATGATCGGCTGGGCGCTATTGACCGCAATGGACAAGCCGAAGCTGGGTCTGGCCATGTTGTTTGGCGTTGGGTTCGGCCTGCTGATTGAACGGGCGCAAATCTGCTTTACCTCGGCCTTCCGCGATCTGTGGATTTCCGGGCGCACCCATATGGCAAAAGCCATTATCTTCGGCATGGCGGTGAGCGCCATTGGTATCTTTAGCTATGTGCAACTGGGCGTTGAGCCGAAGATTATGTGGGCTGGTCCAAATGCGGTGATCGGCGGCTTACTGTTTGGTTTCGGTATCGTGCTGGCGGGCGGGTGTGAGACCGGCTGGATGTACCGCGCGGTTGAAGGCCAGGTGCATTACTGGTGGGTGGGGCTGGGAAACGTTATCGGCTCGACCATTCTGGCTTACTACTGGGATGACTTTGCCCCTGCCCTTGCCACTCGCTGGGATAAAGTGAATCTGCTCGACACCTTTGGGCCGCTCGGCGGGCTACTGGTGACTTATCTGCTGTTGTTTATTGCATTGATGCTCATCATCGGTTGGGAAAAACGTTTCTTCCGCCGCGCCGGGCTGACGCCTGCTAAGGAATCCGCATGAAAAATATCGTCCCTGATTATCGCCTCGACATGGTCGGTGAACCGTGCCCTTACCCGGCGGTTGCCACGCTGGAAGCCATGCCGCAGTTGAAGAAAGGTGAAATTCTGGAAGTGGTCAGCGATTGCCCGCAGTCAATCAACAATATTCCGCTGGATGCGCGTAACCATGGGTATACGGTGCTGGATATTCAGCAGGATGGGCCAACGATTCGCTATCTGATTCAAAAATAAGTGTAGGCCGGATAGCGCTGCGCTTATCCGGCCTACATTCTCTGCTTGTTGCACCTACACCTGCATGGACATCACTTCCTGGTAGGCTGATACCAGTTTGTTGCGCACCTGAATACCCATCTGCATCGAAACCGACGCTTTCTGCATATCGGTCATCACATCATTCAGCGCAATGCCTGGTTCACCCAGGGTAAATTTTTCAGCCTGAACGCGAGAGGCGGTTTGCACATCGCTGATTCTGTCCAATGCCGCGTGCAGTTGACCGGCAAAACTCACGGTCGATTGTGGCTGCACATCCTGCATTTTCGCTGACATTGCCGTGGCCTGTAGCTGACTGATAACCCCTTCAATCCCCTGTATTGCCGACATTCTGATCCCCTGGATGATTTTTTACGTAGCAGAGATTACCAGCTCGTCAATAAGATAAAGGCGCTAAATAACGATAAAAAACCTCGGTTTTTAACGCATAGAAAAATTCGAAACCGCAAATAATGAGACCGTCAATTTTTCGAGTTTGCTGACCCGGGAGTGAGTCTTGTTCCACTTTGCAAAAAACGCCGTCCACGATAAGCCACGAGGTGCGAGATGAGTGCGACAGCATCGACTGCAACCCAACTGAAACCTCTCGAGTGGTTAAATCGCCTGCGCGCGAATCCCAAAATCCCTCTGATTGTGGCGGGTGCCGCTGCCGTCGCTATCATCGTTGCGATGGTCCTGTGGGCCAAAGCACCTGACTACCGCACACTGTTCAGCAACCTATCCGATCAGGACGGTGGCGCGATTGTCACGCAGCTGACGCAGATGAACGTTCCTTATCGTTTCACTGAGGGAAGCGGCGCCATTGAAGTCCCTGCTGATAAAGTTCATGAACTGCGTTTACGCCTGGCACAGCAAGGCCTGCCGAAAGGCGGCGCGGTGGGCTTTGAGTTACTGGACCAGGAAAAGTTTGGTATCAGCCAGTTTAGCGAGCAGGTCAACTACCAGCGAGCTCTGGAAGGCGAATTAGCCCGTACCATTGAAACACTGGGGCCGGTAAAACGCGCCCGTGTCCATCTTGCGATGCCCAAACCGTCACTGTTCGTACGTGAACAAAAAGCCCCTTCTGCCTCCGTCACGGTAAACCTGGAGCCGGGTCGAGCACTGGACGAAGGTCAGATTAGCGCGGTAACGCATCTGGTCTCCAGCGCTGTCGCGGGCTTGCCGCCGGGCAACGTGACGCTGGTCGATCAGGCAGGACATCTGTTAACCCAGTCGAACACCAGCAGCCGCGACCTGAACGATGCGCAGCTGAAATATGCCAGCGATGTTGAAGGTCGCGTACAGCGTCGTATTGAATCAATCCTGTCGCCCATTGTCGGTAACGGCAACGTACATGCACAGGTTACTGCCCAGCTGGATTTCGCCAACAAAGAGCAAACCGAAGAGAAGTACAGCCCAAATGGCGACGACTCACAGGCTGTTCTGCGTTCACGCCAGCTTAACGTCAGCGAGCAGATAGGAAGCGGAGCGCCTGGCGGCGTACCGGGCGCACTGTCTAACCAGCCCGCGCCGGCGAATACGGCCCCGATTAATACACCACCGGCAAATCAGCAAAACCCGCAGAATGCGCAAACCACGCAAACGGCGAATAACGCCAATGCCGGACCGCGCAGCACGCAGCGTAACGAAACCAGCAACTATGAAGTTGACCGTACCATTCGTCACACCAAGATGAATGTGGGTGATGTACAGCGCCTGTCGGTGGCGGTAGTGGTCAACTATAAAACGTTACCGGATGGCAAACCGCTGCCGTTAACCGCCGACCAAATGAAACAAATTGAGGACCTGACCCGCGAGGCCATGGGCTTCTCTGAAAAACGCGGCGATACCCTGAATGTCGTGAACTCCCCCTTCACCGCAAGTGATGACGCGGGCGGAGAGCTTCCATTCTGGCAGCAGCAGTCCTTTATTGATCAGCTAATGTCCGCTGGCCGTTGGTTGCTGGTTCTGTTGGTGGCCTGGATCCTGTGGCGTAAAGCGGTTCGTCCGCAGTTGATGCGTCGCAGCGAAGAGGTCAAAGCCGCACAAGAACAAACACGTATTCGCCAGGAAACGGAAGAAGCGGTTGAAGTTCGCCTCAGCAAAGACGAGCAGACCCAGCAGCGCCGTAACAACCAGCGGCTGGGTGCTGAAGTCATGAGCCAGCGTATTCGTGAAATGTCAGATAACGATCCGCGCGTCGTGGCGCTGGTCATTCGCCAGTGGATAAATAACGAACATGAGTAATCTTAGCGGCACCGATAAAAGCGTCATCTTATTGATGACCATTGGCGAAGATCGCGCGGCGGAGGTCTTTAAGCACCTTTCCACGCGCGAAGTACAGGCCCTCAGTACGGCAATGGCCAACGTGCGTCAGATCTCCAACAAGCAGTTGACGGAGGTTCTGGCCGAATTTGAACAAGAAGCCGAGCAGTTTGCCGCACTGAACATCAACGCCAACGAATACCTGCGCTCCGTGCTGGTAAAAGCGTTGGGCGAAGAACGTGCCTCCAGCCTGCTGGAAGACATTCTGGAAACTCGCGATACCACCAGCGGCATTGAAACGCTCAACTTTATGGAGCCACAAAGCGCCGCCGATCTTATTCGCGACGAGCACCCGCAGATTATCGCCACCATTCTGGTTCACCTCAAACGGGGCCAGGCCGCCGATATTCTGGCGCTGTTCGACGAGCGCTTACGCCACGATGTCATGCTGCGTATCGCGACTTTCGGCGGCGTACAGCCTGCCGCACTGGCAGAACTGACCGAAGTGCTGAACGGGTTGCTCGACGGCCAGAACCTCAAGCGCAGCAAAATGGGCGGCGTGAGGACAGCAGCAGAAATTATCAACCTGATGAAGACGCAGCAGGAAGAAGCGGTTATTACCGCGGTACGCGAATTCGACGGCGAGCTGGCGCAGAAAATTATCGACGAGATGTTCCTGTTCGAAAATCTGGTGGATGTCGACGATCGCAGCATCCAGCGTCTGTTGCAGGAAGTGGATTCCGAATCGCTGCTGATAGCCCTGAAAGGTGCCGAGCAACCATTACGCGAGAAGTTCCTGCGCAACATGTCGCAGCGTGCCGCCGATATCCTGCGCGACGATCTTGCCAACCGCGGTCCGGTACGTTTGTCGCAGGTGGAAAACGAACAGAAAGCAATTCTGCTTATCGTACGTCGTCTGGCCGAGACCGGCGAGATGGTGATCGGCAGCGGCGAGGATACCTATGTCTAACGATCTGCCATGGAAAGTCTGGACGCCTGACGATCTCGCCCCGCCAATGGCGGAGTTCATACTGGCCGATCATACCGACGATCAGCCGTCCGACGAGACAGAAGAGCCACAGCTATCTGCGGAACAACAGCTTGAGCAGCAGTTGGCGCAAATGCAGCTCCAGGCCCATGAGCAAGGATATAATGCCGGTCTGGCTGAAGGTCGGCAAAAAGGGCACGCACAAGGTTATCAGGACGGACTGGCCCAGGGTCTGGAGCAGGGTCAGAACCAGGCTCGCGCCCAACATGCGCCGATTCATGCCCGCATGCAGCAACTGGTCAGTGAGTTTCAGAATACACTGGATGCTCTGGACAGCGTCATTGCATCGCGCCTGATGCAAATGGCACTGGAAGCGGCGCGCCAGGTTATCGGCCAGACCCCCATCGTGGATAACGCCGCACTGATTAAGCAAATCCAACAGCTGTTGCAACAGGAGCCGCTGTTTAGCGGTAAACCGCAGTTGCGCGTCCATCCGGACGATCTGCAGCGGGTGGAAGAGATGCTGGGGGCGACCCTCAGTCTGCACGGCTGGCGACTGCGTGGCGATCCAACGTTGCATCACGGTGGCTGTAAAGTCTCTGCTGATGAAGGCGATCTGGACGCCAGTGTTGCCACCCGCTGGCAAGAACTCTGCCGTCTGGCAGCGCCGGGAGTCGTGTAATGACCACTCGCCTGACTCGCTGGCTCAACACGCTGGACAACTTCGAAGAAAAAATGTCGCTGCTGCCTGCGGTGCGTCGTTACGGGCGTCTGACCCGCGCCACCGGGCTGGTACTGGAAGCCACAGGTCTGCAGTTGCCGCTGGGTGCCACCTGCGTCATTGAGCGTCAGGATGGCAACGAAACCCAGGAAGTCGAAAGCGAAGTGGTTGGCTTTAATGGTCAACGCCTGTTTCTGATGCCGCTCGAAGAGGTCGAAGGCGTTCTGCCGGGCGCGCGCGTTTACGCGAAAAACATCGCCGGCGAAGGGCTGCAAAGCGGGAAACAATTACCGCTGGGCCCTGCCCTGCTGGGGCGTGTTCTCGATGGCAGCGGGAAGCCGCTTGATGGGTTGCCTGCACCCGACACCACGGAAACAGGGGCGCTAATCACCCCGCCATTTAACCCCCTGCAACGTACCCCGATTGAACACGTGCTGGATACTGGCGTACGGCCTATCAATGCGCTGTTAACCGTCGGGCGCGGTCAGCGAATGGGGCTTTTCGCTGGTTCCGGTGTGGGTAAAAGCGTCCTGCTCGGCATGATGGCACGCTATACCCAGGCTGACGTCATTGTTGTCGGTCTGATTGGCGAGCGTGGACGCGAAGTTAAAGATTTTATTGAAAATATTCTTGGCGCCGAGGGACGTGCACGCTCGGTGGTGATTGCCGCTCCGGCGGACGTTTCCCCGCTGTTGCGTATGCAGGGTGCAGCCTACGCCACGCGCATCGCCGAAGATTTTCGCGATCGCGGCCAGCACGTGCTGCTGATTATGGATTCCCTCACCCGTTATGCAATGGCACAGCGTGAAATTGCACTGGCGATCGGCGAACCTCCGGCAACGAAAGGCTATCCGCCGTCGGTGTTTGCTAAATTACCCGCACTGGTTGAACGGGCTGGTAACGGTATTCATGGCGGCGGTTCCGTGACCGCATTTTATACCGTACTGACCGAAGGCGACGACCAACAGGACCCTATTGCTGACTCCGCCCGTGCCATTCTCGACGGCCACATTGTCCTGTCCCGTCATCTGGCCGAGGCCGGTCACTATCCGGCCATTGATATTGAAGCCTCAATCAGCCGCGCAATGACCGCATTGATCAGCGAGAAACATTATGCGCGGGTACGCAACTTTAAGCAGCTACTGTCCAGTTTCCAGCGTAACCGCGATCTGGTCAGCGTAGGCGCCTACGCCAAAGGCAGCGATCCCATGTTGGATAAAGCCATTGCCTTATGGCCACAGCTGGAAGCATTTTTACAGCAAGGCATCTTTGAACGAGCCGACTGGGAAGACTCCCTGCAGGCTTTGGATCTGATTTTCCCTGGTGTGTGATTAAGCAGGAGAGCATAGGTCATGGCACAACATGGTGCGCTGGCAACACTTAAAGACCTGGCTGAAAAAGAAGTCGATGACGCAGCTATCTTATTAGGCGAGATGCGCCGCGGATGTCAGCAGGCGGAAGAGCAGTTGAAGATGCTGATCGATTATCAGCATGAATATCGCAACAATCTTAATAGCGATATGGGTCAGGGTATTACCAGTAATCGCTGGATTAACTATCAACAATTTATTCAGACGCTGGAAAAAGCGATTGAGCAACATCGCCAACAGCTCAACCAATGGACGCAGAAAGTGGACCAGGCGTTGAGCAGTTGGCGCGATAAAAAGCAGCGACTGCAGGCATGGCAGACTCTGCAGGACAGGCAAACCACAGCCGCGTTACTGGCTGAAAACCGCCTGGATCAGAAAAAAATGGATGAATTTGCTCAGCGTGCAGCTATGAGGAAACCCGAATGATTACTTTACCCCAACTGATTACCACCGACACCGACGTAGCCGCAGGTCTTCAGTCAGGCAAAGCGGTAGATTCCCCCGAGGATTTTTTAGCGTTGCTGGCAGGTGCATTAGGTGCAGGCGATGCACAGGGTAAAGACGCCCCGCTGTCACTGGCCGATTTACAGGCCGCAGGCAGCAAACTGCAAAAAGGGTTATTGCAAAAGAATGGTGATACCGCACAGACGCTAAAATTAGCCGATCTGCTGACACAAAAAGAGGTCCAGACCGAGGCGTCGCTGGCCGACCTGACTGATGCACAACAGTTGCTGTCTGCGCTCACGCCGTCACTGAAGGTTAATGCCCTGACAACACTGGGCAAAACCGCACAGCAGGATGAAAAAACCGCCCGTCTGAGCGATGACGATCTCGCCAACCTGAGTGCGCTGTTCGCTATGCTGCCAGGGCAACAGGTAACCACTCCGGCTGTTGATGCCACCCCAGCCCCGGCGGATGCTACGCTGTCGGTGCTGTTACGTGGTAATGCCCCCAGCACGACTGCCGATAGCGCCAGTGAATTACTGACCGGCGAAGGGAAAAAAGGTAAAGCAGATACAGCGATGCATGCCAGTGGCGCGGATCAGACCAACAATGCTGGTTTCACCCCATTAACGGCAGCGGCAGCAACGCGCGCAGAGATTGAAAGTTCACCGTCACCAACCAACGTTGGCGCAACAATAGCTCCGCTGGCTGGCACACAGACACATGCGCAGCCGTTACCGACTGCCGCGGCTCCGGTATTGAGCGCCCCGCTGGGAAGCCATGAATGGCAGCAATCACTGAGTCAACACGTCACGCTGTTCACCCGCCAGGGCCAGCAAAGTGCGGAACTGCGTTTGCATCCGCAGGATCTGGGGCAAGTGCAGATTTCCCTCAAGCTTGATGACAACATGGCGCAACTGCAAATGGTCTCGCCTCATAGCCACGTTCGCGCGGCGCTGGAAGCGGCATTACCCATGCTGCGCACGCAGTTGGCTGAAAGCGGGATCCAACTGGGGCAAAGCAGTATCAGCAGCGAAAGTTTCGCCGGTCAGCAACAGTCGTCTTCACAGCAACAACAGGCTGGGCGTGCGCATGGACAAGATATTTTTGCTCCCGAAGATGATGCTGTTCTGGCCACACCTGCCGCACTGCAAGCCGCGGCTCGCGGTGATGGTGCAGTAGACATCTTCGCCTAACGCCAGAGGTAGCATGATTATCCGCGTCTTTTCCACGCTTTGTCGTGGTCAGGACACGGGATAATCAGCCTATAAGCTGTACCGAAACAGGAAGCCCGTATCTGATGACTGACTCCGCGATTAACAAAAAGAGTAAACGCGCTATTTGGATCCCTCTGCTGGTGTTAATTACGCTCGCCGCCCTCGCTACTGCGGGCTATAGCTACTGGCGCATGCAGCAGCAACCGTCCGCCAGCGTAAAAGCGGAACCGGCTCCACCGCCTGCCCCAGTGTTCTTTGCACTGGATACGTTTACCGTCAATTTAGGTGATGCGGATCGCGTGCTGTATATCGGTATCACACTGCGCATGAAAGACGAGGCGACACGCTCGCGTCTGAACGAATATCTGCCAGAAGTGCGCAGCCGTCTGCTGCTATTGTTCTCTCGCCAGAACGCCGCCACGCTCGCAACAGAAGAAGGCAAACAGCAGCTGATTGCCGCTATCAAAGAGACGCTCGCGACTCCGCTCGTTGTCGGGCAGCCGAAACAGGTTGTCACCGACGTTCTTTATACAGCTTTTATTCTGCGGTAAAGACATGGGCGACAGTATTCTTTCTCAGGCTGAAATCGACGCATTGCTTAACGGCGATAGCGAAACTAAAGACGAACCCATTTCCGGTATCGCAAATGAAAGCGATATTCGTCCTTATGATCCCAACACTCAGCGCCGCGTCGTTCGTGAGCGTTTGCAGGCGCTGGAGATCATTAACGAACGCTTTGCGCGCCAGTTCCGTATGGGGTTATTTAACCTGCTACGCCGCAGCCCGGATATTACCGTGGGCGCGATCCGTATCCAGCCATACCACGAGTTTGCACGTAACTTGCCGGTTCCGACCAACCTGAACTTAATCCACCTGAAACCGTTACGCGGGACAGGTCTGGTGGTGTTCTCACCGAGTCTGGTGTTTATCGCCGTAGATAACCTGTTCGGTGGTGATGGTCGTTTCCCGACGAAAGTCGAAGGCCGTGAATTTACGCACACTGAACAACGCGTCATCAACCGCATGCTGAAACTGGCGCTGGAAAGCTACAGCGACGCGTGGAAGGCTATCAACCCACTGGAAGTGGAATATGTCCGTTCCGAGATGCAGGTGAAGTTTACCAATATCACCACCTCCCCGAACGACATCGTGGTGAACACCCCGTTCCACGTTGAAATCGGCAACCTGACCGGTGAATTTAACATCTGTCTGCCATTCAGCATGATTGAACCGTTGCGCGAACTGCTGGTAAACCCACCGCTGGAAAACTCGCGTAATGAAGATCAGAACTGGCGCAATAATCTGGTGCGTCAGGTTCAGCATTCTGAGCTGGAACTGGTAGCAAACTTTGCTGACATTCCGCTGCGGCTGTCCCAGATTTTGAAGCTGAAACCCGGCGATGTACTGCCGATTGAAAAACCCGACCGCATTATTGCTCATGTGGACGGCGTACCTGTACTGACCAGCCAATATGGCACCGTAAATGGTCAGTATGCGTTACGCGTAGAACATTTGATAAACCCGATTTTGAATTCGCTGAATGAGGAACAGCCCAAATGAGTGACATGAATAATCCGTCCGATGAGAACACTGGTGCATTGGACGATCTGTGGGCTGACGCGTTAAACGAGCAAAAAACAACGACCACCAAAAGTGCGGCCGATGCGGTATTCCAGCAGTTAGGTGGCGGCGATGTCAGCGGTGCACTGCAGGATATCGACCTGATCATGGATATTCCGGTCAAGCTGACCGTTGAATTGGGCCGCACCCGCATGACCATCAAAGAGCTACTGCGCCTGACGCAGGGTTCGGTCGTCGCGCTGGACGGTCTGGCGGGCGAGCCGCTGGATATTCTGATCAACGGTTATTTGATTGCTCAGGGTGAAGTTGTGGTAGTCGCAGATAAATACGGTGTACGTATTACTGACATTATTACCCCATCTGAACGTATGCGTCGTCTGAGCCGTTAACGATGAATACCCAGGCCACCGTCGCTCAGCCCGCTGCTGTACCCGGCTCACCGTTAGTGCAGGTCAGCGGCGCGCTGCTGGGGATCATTGCGTTGATCCTGGGAGCCGCCTGGCTGATTAAGCGCCTGGGATTTGCCCCCAAAAGCGTCGGTACGCGTGGACTGAAAGTTTCAGCCAGTACCTCATTAGGCCCACGTGAGCGGGTGGTAATTGTTGAGGTCGAAGATGCCCGTCTGGTACTGGGGGTCACAGCGTCGCAGATCAACGTTCTGCATACCCTCCCCCCGGCACCTGCCAGTGCAGAAGAAAAAGCGGCCTCCCCTGCGGATTTCCAGGCCATGATGAAGAGTTTGCTGAAGCGTCCTGGGAGATCCTGATGCGCCGTTTGTTATCCCTCACGCTGACGGGTGTGTGGCTGTTCAGCCCAGCAGCCCTGGCCCAACTACCGGGTCTGGTTAGCCAGCCGCTGCCCGGCGGCGGACAAAGCTGGTCATTGCCCGTCCAAACGCTGGTGTTTATCACCTCGCTGACGTTCCTGCCCGCTATTTTGCTGATGATGACCAGCTTCACCCGCATCATCATCGTTTTTGGCCTGTTACGTAATGCGCTGGGAACACCGTCAGCACCGCCGAACCAGGTTTTACTTGGACTGGCGCTGTTTTTGACCTTTTTCATCATGTCGCCGGTGATCGACAAAATCTACGTTGATGCGTATCAACCCTTCAGCGAAGAGAAGATCTCCATGCAGGAAGCCATGGAGAAAGGCGCACAGCCGTTGCGTGAGTTTATGCTGCGTCAGACCCGTGAGGCCGATCTGGCTCTGTTCGCCCGCCTGGCAAACAGCGGCCCGTTACAGGGGCCTGAAGCCGTACCGATGCGCATTTTGCTGCCGGCTTATGTCACCAGTGAGTTGAAAACGGCATTCCAGATAGGTTTTACCATTTTCATTCCATTTCTGATAATCGATCTGGTTATCGCCAGCGTCCTGATGGCGCTCGGGATGATGATGGTGCCACCTGCCACCATTGCACTCCCATTCAAGCTCATGCTGTTTGTGCTGGTTGACGGCTGGCAGCTGCTTGTCGGCTCGCTTGCACAAAGCTTTTACAGTTAGAGGCGCGAAATGACTCCTGAATCGGTCATGATGATGGGCACTGAGGCGATGAAAGTTGCCCTTGCCCTTGCCGCACCTTTGTTGCTGGTTGCCCTCGTTACGGGTCTTATCATCAGTATCTTGCAGGCGGCAACCCAGATTAACGAAATGACGCTGTCCTTCATTCCGAAAATTGTCGCGGTCTTTATTGCCATCATCGTTGCCGGTCCGTGGATGCTTAATTTGCTGCTCGACTACGTGCGTACGCTGTTCAGCAATATTCCCTACATCATCGGGTAAACGACGCTATGTTGCAGGTGACCAGCGTTGAGTGGCTCCACTGGCTGAATCTTTACTTCTGGCCCCTGCTGCGCATACTGGCGCTCATTTCAACGGCTCCGATACTCAGCGAACGCGCCATCCCCAAACGGGTAAAACTGGGGCTGGGGTTAATGATTACCATGGTTATCGCTCCGCTGCTTCCCCCCGTAAACGTGCCCATCTTTTCTGTCGGCGCGATATGGCAGGCGATGCAGCAAATCCTGATCGGCATCGCATTAGGGTTCACCATGCAATTTGCGTTTGCCGCGGTGCGTACCGCCGGGGAAATCATCGGTCTGCAAATGGGTCTCTCCTTCGCAACCTTCTTCGACCCGGGCAGCCGCCTGAATATGCCCGTTCTGGCACGTCTGATAGATTTGCTGGCGATGCTGCTGTTTCTCACCTTTAATGGTCACTTGTGGCTTATCTCGCTATTGGTGGATACCTTCCATACTCTGCCTATCGGTGGCAATCCGGTTAATAGCAATGCCTTTCTCGCGCTGGCGCGGGCGGGGGGACTCATCTTCCTCAATGGTCTGATGCTGGCTCTGCCGGTGATGACGCTGCTACTCACACTCAACCTCGCACTCGGTTTGTTAAACCGTATGGCGCCGCAGCTATCGATATTTGTCATTGGTTTCCCACTCACCCTGACCGTGGGTATTTCATTAATGGCCGCGCTAATGCCATTAATTGCCCCCTTCTGTGAGCGCTTATTCAGTGAGATTTTTAATTTGCTGGCTGACATCATCAGTGAAATGCCTTCAAAATAATAACCCTTATTTTTTATCCTGTTTTACTAAGGATTGTCCTAAATTCAAATACAGGCAACATCCACCAGGATAACGCTGTCGCGGTTTATTTGTTTTTGCCTCACTCACATAACGCAACATTTACTTTACTTTAAGATGTTTCCTGGCAAATTATACGCAACTTTACGGGATAGTAAATTCGCCTGAAAACAGCGAAAGCGTCATATTGGGTCGTTATTATTCCGTTTAGTTGTGATGAAATAATCAGGTAAGGGGAATTATCGTTACGCATTGAGTGAGGGTATGCCATGTCAACGATTATTATGGATTTATGCAGTTACACCCGGCTAGGGTTGACCGGATATCTGGTAAGTCGGGGGGTGAAGAAAAGGGAAATCAACGATATTTCAAGCGTTGATGAACTCAGCGTCGCCTGTGTCTCACTGCAGCCGTCTGTGGTGTTTATTAATGAAGACTGCTTTATTCACGATCCGGATAACAGCCAGAGAATTAAGCAAATCATTAATCAACATCCCAGCACTTTATTTATTGTATTTATGGCGATTGCCAATGTCCATTTTGATGAGTATCTCTTAGTAAGAAAAAATTTATTAATCAGTTCTAAGTCGATTAAACCAGATTCACTGGATGAACTTCTTGGCGATATTCTGAAAAAGGAAGTGGATATTGTCATTGATGTGAACCTGCCAACACTATCATTAAGCCGTACCGAATCCAGCATGCTACGTATGTGGATGGCCGGCCAGGGAACAATACAGATATCCGATCAAATGAATATCAAGGCGAAGACAGTCTCATCCCATAAGGGGAATATAAAACGAAAGATCAAGACACATAATAAACAAGTTATCTATCACGTTGTACGACTCACAGATAACGTCACCAATGGTATCTTTGTGAATATGCGTTAGGACATTCTGACTGGTGGGTTTACCACCAGTCAGAATCAGCGTCTGGATTACTCCACTTTTTCCACAAAGATCCCATCCTGATGGCCTGACTCATTAAAGAACCAGATACCGAGCGGGTAGTCTTCCAGAGAAACCAGGTACATGGTGCCTTCACTAAACTCTTCAATCGCCAGTACCCGGCCTGGCCGACGCGGCCCACCGTCCGTTTTGACTGTAACCCGATCATTCACCTTCATCGTTTTCCTCCTGTGGCTTTGTGCCAGTGTAGAACAAATTCCTTTTCCTGGCAGCGCCCTGCTCGCGTGATTGCGGGTTTTCTCGACGGTCTATACTTAACTTGTACGCATCAGAGATTCTGATACGTGCCCCGGTATCCTTAACGGTTGAGAGGTATGAGGATGAAAACCGCGAAAGAGTACAGCGATACGGCCAAACGTGACGTCAGCGTCGATGTGGACGCGCTATTGAAAGCTATCAACGAAATCTGCGAGAGCGAAATTCATCGCAGCCATGATGACCCCGATCGCGTCAGCGTTGATGGCCGGGATTATCATACATGGCATGAACTGGCCGACGCGTTCGAGCTTGATATCCATGATTTTAGCGTGACGGAGATCAATCGCTGACTTTGGGCGAAAAAAATCCCGGCCCGTATCGGGTCGGGATCAAGCTTGCTTATGCAAGAAGCACTTGAAAATTCGTTACACCAGGAAATCTGATGCGAAACCAACCTTATCTGCAATTTTTTTGCCTGACAAGTAAATAATTCTCACCAAAATGATAAATATAACTAATGGTTGAGAGATCACCAGGTTACGCCAGCCTGCGGTATTCAGGCATCCTGGCGCAGCGGACTGCGTTCGCCAGGAACCAGTTCATCTTCACGAAATGCCTCCCGTTTGACGCCAAAACCGTCATACCAGCGGCACTCCACCATTCCGCTGGCATACCCGGTAACGATCATGCGTGGGCCACCCTCTTTCGCGGTGACTTCCTCACTGACAGAAAAGACCATACCCGCCTCCTGTATCAAGAGAAACCTTTTCACCTTAGACGACAAAGAGACGTTTTGCGTAGTCTGGCAGGCGACAATTAGTGCGAAACTCCGCGTAACCTGGCAACCATTTTTACCAGCACCACCACGATCCCACCGATAATAAAGCCGAGCACCAGATTAAGCAGAGTCGGAAGCATCAGAGCAATGAATGAACTCTGCTGTTGGGCAAATTGCTCAATCGCATGATGCAGCGGCGCAATGCCGTGTACCACAATGCCGCCACCAACTAAAAACATCGCCAGCGTGCCGACCACGGAAAGTGATTTCATGAGCCAGGGAGCAACCACCAGCAATCCCATACCCATGGCCTGAGCCAGTGCGCTGCGCTTTTCTGCCAGCCAGTAGCCAATATCATCGAGCTTCACAATAATACCGACCAGACCATATACGCCAACGGTCACCACCAAAGCAATACCCGACAAAACCAGTACCTGATTCAACAACGGCGCATCCGCCACAATACCCAACGTAATGGCCACAATCTCTGCAGATAAAATAAAGTCGGTACGTATCGCCCCTTTGATTTTATCTTTCTCAAAGGTGAGAGGATCCTGCGCCGCCAACGATGTCAGACGCTGCTGACGCTCCTCTGGGGTCTCTTTTTGTTTTCGCGCTTCCAGGGTGTGAAGCACTTTTTCCACGCCCTCAAAACAGAGGAACGCCCCACCAATCATCAATAAGGGGGTGATCGCCCATGGAATGAAGGCGCTGATCAATAGCGCCAACGGCACCAGGATAACTTTGTTGACGAAAGATCCTTTAGCCACACTCCAGACCACCGGAAGCTCGCGGTTTGCCCGCACGCCCGATACCTGTTGCGCGTTAAGCGACAAATCGTCTCCCAGCACACCCGCCGTTTTTTTCGCGGCCAGTTTTCCCATCACTGAGATATCGTCCAGAAGCGTGGCGATGTCATCAAGCAAGGTGAGTAAGCTACTTCCTGCCAAAATTTTAATCCTCAATATTATTGTTTTGCAGACATAAGTATGAAGTAAAACACGCCATGCTGAAACAGACCTTTCTGGTCAACAATTATTTAACAACAGCAGGCAATTATAAGTCTCGCCAGCATGATAGTTTTGACGTTTACTATGTTGCACCTTTTTATTTCCACCGTGAGGGATTATGCGTTTCAGGCAATTGTTACCGCTTTTCAGTGCGCTATTTGCGCTGTACATCATTTGGGGTTCCACGTACTTCGTTATTCGCATTGGCGTTGAAAGTTGGCCGCCGTTGATGATGGCTGGCGTACGTTTTCTCTCTGCTGGAGTGTTATTAACACTTTTTTTACTTCTTCGCGGACACAAGCTACCGCCTCTGCGCCAGCTCCTGAACGCCGCGTTAATTGGTATCCTGCTGCTGGCCGTGGGTAATGGGCTGGTTACTGTTGCAGAACATCAAAATGTTCCTTCCGGTATTGCCGCCGTAGTGGTTGCCACCGTCCCGCTGTTTACGCTGTGCTTTAGCCACTTTTTTGGCATCAAAACACGCAAACTGGAATGGATGGGGATCGCAATTGGACTCGCCGGGATCATCATGCTTAACAGCGGTGGTAACTTGAGTGGTAATCCCTGGGGGGCAGTATTAATCCTGATTGGTTCAATGAGCTGGGCATTTGGCTCTGTGTACGGCTCACGTATAACCTTGCCCGTTGGCATGATGGCCGGTGCTATTGAAATGTTAGCCGCGGGTATTGTACTGATGTGCGCATCGCTGCTCAGTGGAGAAAAGCTGACCACGATGCCAACCTTCTCCGGTTTTATGGCGGTGGCATATCTCGCCCTGTTCGGCTCAATTATTGCGATTAACGCTTATATGTTCCTTATTCGTAATGTAAGCCCGGCGTTAGCCACCAGCTATGCCTACGTCAACCCGGTAGTGGCGGTTCTGTTAGGTACGGGGCTGGGAGGTGAAAGCCTGGCGTTGATAGAGTGGCTGGCGCTCGGAGTCATTGTTTTTGCCGTGGTATTGGTGACGCTGGGGAAATACTTATTCCCGGTCAAAGCTGACGCGGTCGCAGCCCCATCGGAAAAGTCGTTACAGTAAATGAATGCCCTGAGTGTCGATCTGCGCGGTGGCACCGCCGCCGCAGATCCACTCGATAACCCGTTCAGACAGTGCCTCGTTATCCAGTTTCTCACGCCCACGCAGGGCGCATTCCCAGACAATCAAGACCCGCCATCCCAACGACTGCAATTTTTCGCAGTCCCGCTTATCACGTACCACATTTTTTCCTATCTTCTCCAGCCAGAACGCCGTGCGGGTTGCCGGGACTTTAAAGAGATAGCAGTTATGCTGATGCCAGAAACAGCCGTGGGTAAAGAGAACACAACGGTAGTCATCCACCACAAAATCGGGGCGACCGGGCAACGTTGCATCCTGCGCGCGAAACGTTACCCCCTGCTCCGTCAGGATGTCGGCCAGACGTTTTTCGATCGCCGTATCGCGGGTCCCTATCGCTCGCATATTTTTACTGCGTGTCGCCTTATCGTGAACGTCTGCCATGCTGCTGTTCTTTCTCACGGAGCGCAACAGCCTGCTTGATCTTCGGCTCCAGCAGTTTGGCTACCGCCGCAAATGCCGGGACGACCACCGAATTACCGAACTGGCGGTAAGCCTGGGTATCTGATACCGGAATGCGAAACTGGTAACCCTGAGGAGACTCAAACCCCATCAGGCGAGCACACTCTCTTGGCGTTAATCGACGAGGACGATGTCGCTGATTGGCGGGATCATCGAAATCCTGTTCACCCAGCGCCATATCCCAGCCACGGTCTATCAAAATTTCAGCCCCATCCTTATAGTAACGTGCGGATAATGTACGCGTTACGCTATCGGGATTGCCGGGATAGACCATACCGTAGCCAAACCCATTGCCCCGTGCCTGATGTTTTTTCGCATAGCGATACAGGTATTTCCACAGGACCGGTGTCAGCACATATTTCGCATCAACAGTCGGTTCAAGCAGCTCTGCGAGCTTCGTTCGACGCTGAGGGTAGCGGCTGACAATATCGCGCAACGTAAAGTCTGACTTCAAGCTCAGATCACGTCGAAAGCCGACGAGCACGATACGTTCGCGATGCTGGGGTAAAAAATGTTGCCCATCGATAATCTTCGGATCATCAGGGCCATTATCTGCTGCATCCGCCACGTCATAGCCCAGTTCATCCAGCGTTTGCATGATGATGCGAAAGGTTTTTCCCTGGTCATGACTCTTCAGATTTTTAACGTTTTCGAGCACAAATATAGCCGGTCGCCGCGCGTCGATAATTCGCACCACGTCAAAAAAAAGCGTGCCTTGCGTATCACAGGCAAAACCGTGGGCACGCCCTAACGCGTTTTTCTTTGATACACCCGCCAGAGAAAATGGCTGGCAAGGGAAGCCGGCCAGCAGGACATCATGCTCGGGAACATGTTGACGAATATGCTCTGCAGCCTGCTCGTCACTCACCCCCTCATGATGGCTGAGCGTAATATCACGAATATCTTCATTAAAGTGGTGCTGCAGAGGATCGCAGTAGTGATTCGCCTTGTAGGTGCGCACCGCATGCTTGTTCCACTCGCTGGTAAACACGCACTGCCCGCCAATCGCTTCAAAACCGCGACGAATTCCGCCAATACCAGCAAAAAGATCGATAAAGCGAAAAGCATAATGTGGATGATGCGCAGGCGGCGTCGGTAGCATGGCGTTCAGATGAGCCAGCTCAGCGTCGCTGAGCCGATGCCATGTTTCATTGGCGACCACACGCTTAAAGATGGCCGGACTCCAGCGATTCTCACCAACACCATTCAGATGAGCAACCAGCGTTTTCACATCGTATATTTCAAGCAACTTAGCCAAAATCACCTGAACGGTAACTCCGGTATCATCTGTCATCGGTTTCATGGAGCCTGCTACTGAAAAATTATCCTGCATACGTTTAACCGGCCGAAATGGATAGTCGACAGGTTAACATAAATTGGTGCAATTGACGTTTCAGCAATGACGACTACAGATATGCTTTAAGAGGTTGAATCGCCGCAAGATCCAACATTTCATATTCTCCTTTTAATTCTGCGCTGAGTTTTGCCATATACGTCAATAAAAAGTCAGCATTATGCTGTGCCAAATGCCGCCCTTGTTCAGTTTGCATTGTCAGTGGCAACGTCAGCAGTTTGGTCTGGAAATGATCAAGCGCGTACTGTTTATCATCGAGGCTACGCTGCCGGGCAAACGGATCCTCCGCATCAAACAATGCCACACCCAGCGAGCCAGAAACGGCGAACACGCGCGCCAGACCGATAGCCCCCAGCGCCTCAAGTCGATCGGCATCCTGCACGATTTTGGCTTCAAGTGTCGTGGGCGTAATTTTTGCGCTAAAACTGTGCGCTGCGATAGCGTGACTCACCGCATGCAGCCGATCCTGAGGATATTCAGGAAAGTCCTGTGACAGTACACGACGGGTTTCCTGGGCTGCCAGTACCGATGAGCGATGACGTTCCGGATGATTTTTCGGTAAGCTGACAAGATCGTGGAAATAGCACGCGGTCAGTACGACCAACCAGTCTACGTTCGCATCCGTGCTCAGCTTTTGAGCCGTCTGCCACACGCGGCGAAAGTGAAAGATGTCATGGGCAGCGTCGTGCCCTGAATGATTTTCACGTAACCAGGCTTCAAATCTCGACTGCCAGTCGTGGAGTTCCATGCTCTCTCCCTTTACATAAAGAAAACCACCTTAGCAATAATTTTTACCCTGAACCACTGTCTGCCTTCTTTTATATCAAAATTCAATTATTAAATAATATTCATAACAAATATCAATTTATAATCTCCACATACAGCATTGATAATAAATTATCCTGACAAGCATAAAAACAATAATAAAAACATATAAAATACACACAATAAATATCAAGCCACAAGATATAAATCAATTGATAATCATGTATTTATGTGTTGAATAAAAACAATAAATACATATAAAAATAATTTAAAAAACTCAAATTGAAACATTTTGAAATATCTAAAATATAATTGTTACATGTTATATTTTAAATTAAATGAACTTCATAGATAGTATCAAAATGTAGTTTTCAGGACATCACTACATATTCATTTTAATTATTAAATAAAGGGAATACATAATGAAAAGAAAAGTACTGGCACTGCTTCTCCCAGCTTTATTAGCTGCAGGCGCAGCAAATGCGGCTGAAATTTATAATAAAAACGGCAATAAACTGGATCTGTACGGAAAAGTCGATGGTCTGCGTTATTTCTCTGACGATACAGATAACGACGGCGATCAAACCTATGCGCGTCTGGGCTTTAAGGGCGAAACGCAGATCAACGATATGCTGACTGGCTACGGTCAGTGGGAATATAACGTTCAGGCCAACGGCACCGAAGGTGACAAAGGCGATTCCTGGACTCGTTTGGCTTTCGCAGGCCTGGGCTTTGCTGAAAACGGCACCTTCGATTACGGTCGTAACTACGGCGTCGTGTACGACGTTGAAGCCTGGACCGATATGCTGCCAGAATTCGGTGGTGATACTTACACTCAGACCGACGTGTATATGCTGGGTCGTACCAACGGCGTTGCTACTTATCGTAACCACGGCTTCTTTGGTCTGGCTGATGGCCTGAACTTCGCCCTGCAGTATCAGGGTAATAATGAAGGTAGCAGCGTAGGTCAGGAAGGTTCTGGTAATAGTGAAAACCGCAAACTGGCGAAAGAAAACGGCGACGGTTTCGGTATGTCCACCTCTTATGACTTTGACTTCGGTTTAAGCCTCGGTGCAGCGTACTCCAGTTCTGATCGTACTGATGACCAGGTTGCTCGCGGTTACCAGGATGGTATAAACAAACGCAACAACTACGCTGGCGGCGAAACAGCTGAAGCCTGGACTGTTGGTGCGAAGTACGACGCTAACAACGTTTACCTGGCAGCCATGTATGCAGAAACCCGCAATATGACCTATTACGGCGGCGGTAATGGCGAAAGCAATGGCGGTATCGCAAACAAAACGCAAAACTTTGAAGTTGTGGCTCAATACCAGTTTGATTATGGTCTGCGTCCGTCCATCGCTTACCTGCAGTCCAAGGGCAGTGATTTAGGTGGTCAGGAAGTGAGCCATGGTAACTGGCGTTACGTCGACAAAGACCTGGTCAAATATGTTGATGTGGGTATGACTTACTACTTCAACAAAAACATGTCCACCTACGTTGACTACAAAATCAACCTGCTGGATGAAGATGACAGCTTCTATGAAAGCAATGGCATCGCAACTGACGATATTGTTGCCGTTGGTTTAGTCTACCAGTTCTAATTTTGCACAATACGTATCAGGCCTGCTTCATATGAAGCGGGCTTTTTGTTTATTTGAAGCGGATTTTTATGTCACGAAGGCAATAGAACGACAAACTTGTGAGGATACTCAAAGAAAAAAACATCCGTGACTGCTGTCGTTGAAAGCAAGGCGTGCAAGTGTTTGAATAGTGGCGGAGAGAGGGGGATTTGAACCCCCGGTAGAGTTGCCCCTACTCCGGTTTTCGAGACCGGTCCATTCAGCCGCTCTGGCATCTCTCCGTTCTGGTGGTTGCCATGATGCCAGGTAATTTGGCATTTTAACAGACCCAGTTCCGTCAATTTCGTTCAAGTGACGAGTTTGCGAGCAAAACGATGATTAAGTGGCCCTGGAAAGAGCAAGAAACAGCCCGGAATGATGACTGGCCCTGGGATGATGCCCTGGCAATTCCTCTTCTGGTGAATCTTACTGAACAAGAACAAGCCAGGCTTATTGCCCAGGCTGAGCGTTTTTTACAGCAAAAAAGATTGGTTGCGCTACAAGGATTTGAACTGGACGTACTGAAAAGTGCACGAATTGCTCTGCTTTTCTGTTTGCCAGTTCTGGAATTAGGCATCGAGTGGCTCGATGGTTTTCATGAAGTCCTTATTTACCCTGCCCCGTTTGTCGTGGATGACGAATGGGAAGATGATATTGGGCTGGTGCACAATCAACGGATTATTCAGTCAGGCCAAAGCTGGCAACAGGGTCCGGTGATCCTGAACTGGCTTGATATCCAGGATTCCTTCGATGCTTCCGGCTTTAATCTGATTATTCACGAAGTGGCACATAAACTTGATATGCGTAATGGCGATCGCGCCAGCGGAGTTCCGGCTATTCCGCTGAGGGAAATTGCGAACTGGGAGCACGATCTCCATGCCGCGATGAACAACATCCAGGATGAAATCGATCTGGTGGGTGAAACGGCCTGCAGTATAGATGCCTACGCAGCAACCGATCCTGCAGAATGCTTTGCGGTATTATCCGAGTATTTCTTCAGCGCCCCCGAGTTGTTTGCACCACGTTTTCCGGCATTGTGGCAACGTTTTTTCCAGTTCTATCGCCAGAACCCAATGCTTCGGTTGCGCGATAGCCAGGAAGAAGACCATTTTCGCTCATCAAATGTACATTAATACTGAATTTGAAGATTAATTAACCAATTGATATGACGTATTAATTTTACTGTTGACACGTCATGGTGAGGTCAGTAATATGCGCCTCGTTCACACGATTCCTCTGTAGTTCAGTCGGTAGAACGGCGGACTGTTAATCCGTATGTCACTGGTTCGAGTCCAGTCAGAGGAGCCATATTTAAGAAGCCTGCTTAGGAAACTAAGCAGGCTTTTTGCTTTATATCTGATAATCAATCATCACTTCATCAGGCTCCATCGCCTGGCGTTTAATCTCTTCCACAGATAAACCTGCGTTGCATAGCTCGATGAATCGCCAGACGTAATTGCGCTGCAACTGACCACGTTTGAGCCCCAGCCAAACGGTGTTCGCATCAAATAAATGCCGGGTATCAAGGCGGGTTAACGTCCCCTCCTCCTGCTCTCCGCTGGATTGCTCCGCCACCAGCCCGATTCCCAGCCCCAGCGCTACATACGTTTTAATCACATCCGAGTCCTGTGCACTGAGGATAATATCCGGCACCAACCCTTTACGCGCAAATGCCTCATCAATACGTGAACGCCCCGTAATACCCTGCCGATAGGTAATGAGCGGCCAGTGAGCAATAGACTCAAGCGTAAGCGGGGAAGCCTTAACTAATGGATGATCGAGTGGAACAAGCAGGCTGTGCTGCCAACGAAACCAGGGAAACGCCACCAACAGCGGATCGCTGCTGAGTCGTTCACTGGCAATACCAATGTCTGCGCCACCATTTTGCAGGAGAACGTCAATTTCTTGCGGCGTCCCCTGGATAAGCTCCAGGCGAACCTCCGGGAAGAGCTCACGAAATGCTTTGATCACCGCTGGCAGACTATAGCGTGCCTGCGTGTGCGTGGTCGCAATGGTCAGCACACCAGACGTGTCATTGGTAAACAGGTCCGCCAGTCGGCGAACATTACTGGCTTCATTAAGAATGCGCTCAGCGATCACCAGCAACGCCTTCCCCGGTTCGGTCATGCCAAGTAAACGTTTACCACGACGAATAAAAATTTCGATGCCAAGTTCATCTTCAAGTTCACGAATATGCCGACTTACCCCCGACTGCGAGGTATAAAGAATATTCGCGACTTCCGTCAGGTTGTAATCCTGACGGGCCGCCTCGCGGATTATTTTAAGTTGCTGGAAATTCACTTTTCGCTCCGGGTACATCAGACATTACACTATTGTTAAAGTCTGATGCCCGGCATAACAAATAATAAAAACCTGCATCTTATTCCTGGCTGGAATAAGGTCTAACTCACCAGCTGTAGCTCCCGATTTTCCAGTGCCGGACGGCTAACCAGCGACAACAGGATCTCTTTCACCGCCTGAGCCTGTGGTGTCAAACTGCCTCTGGCTGACATGTTAAGCGAGAGGGGCAGATTCATGGATGGCGTTGTAATCCGCGCCATCCAGCCATTCGCTGCATGGCATAATGCCCGGGCTGCCGATTCAGGTAAGACTGTCACCCCCATACCGCTGGCAATCGCGGCCGTTAGGGTGGAGATAGAATCAATTTCACCTATTACTTTGGCCGTTAAGCGGCGCAGTGAGAAGGCTTCGTCAACACGGAGGCGGACCGCACTGTAATCCCGTGGCAGAAGCAAATTCATCTGCGCGACTGCCGTTAAATCGACACCAGGCCCTGGACATTCGCACGTCCCCACCAGGTAAAGATCCTCTTTGAGTAACGGTTGACTGGAAATACCCGCGATCGGCGATCGCTCGTAAAGCACCGCTATATCTAATTGACCACTGAGCAGTTTATCGTTCAGCACCGCCCCGCTGTTTTCATGCAAATAGACCAGTACATCGGGCAGCTCGGCGCGAACGGTCTGTAATAACGGCATGGTAATTGATGATGCCGCAGTGCCTGGCGCCAGGCCAATAGAGACGTGTCCACTCAGGGTCTGCCCTACATTATTGACCGCAAGCTGTGCCTGTTCACACTGCCGTAATATCGTCCGGGCGTGCGTATACAGCACTTTCCCCGCCTCCGTCGGCGTCACCCCGCGTTTGGTGCGGATCAACAACTGTTGATCCAGCTCCCCCTCCAGCGTAGCAACCTGCTGGCTCAGCGCGGGTTGAGCGATATGCAATACTTCCGCTGCCTGGGTCAGGCTACCAATATCGACGATTTTTACGAAGTATTTCAGTCGTCTGAAGTTCATTTTGCCTCCTGTCGGAATACCAGAACCCATGCTGGCAATCATGAAACTCAGGATTGCAAGATGCTTGCCAGTTTCATCTGTAGACGATTATTTAATGTTAAGCTCCCGTTAAGTAAGGGATGGCGCAGGAAAGTGATCGCTTCTACTGATTCCGCGTTTTTCCGGGCTGCCCCACAAGAGGTAGACCCGCACCAGAATGGGGCAAATGTCTAAAAAGCATGAAAGATCGCCGCTTTGTTGAATTTGTCAGCAAACGAACACACAATTTCATTTACCCCTTTGACAACCCCCATCGCCCCCGCTAATATGCGCCTCGTTCACACGATTCCTCTGTAGTTCAGTCGGTAGAACGGCGGACTGTTAATCCGTATGTCACTGGTTCGAGTCCAGTCAGAGGAGCCATATTTAGAGAAGCCCGCTTAAGGAAACTTAAGCGGGCTTTTTGCTTATTAATTTCTTCAATCGTCTTATTTTTCATCTTGTCCTCTTGTAAGGGATAAAATCGTTTTATCTTCTCGTCTGTCGCGGTAGTCTCATTACAGTCGTTTAACCTCGACTGCAATGTGCGTAACCTAACTCCAATACTAATAATTAAAAAACAGTACAGACAGGATAACTATGGATTCCACCCTCACCTCCACGGGTCCCCAGCAGGACACCTCATCGCTTAACCGTGCCCGACGTGCCGCACTCGGCAGCTTCGCGGGTGCCGTAGTCGACTGGTATGATTTTCTGCTTTATGGCATCACCGCCGCGCTGGTCTTTAATCGCGAGTTTTTCCCGCAGGTTAGTCCGGCGATGGGAACACTTGCCGCATTCGCCACCTTTGGCGTCGGATTTTTGTTCCGTCCGTTAGGCGGGATAATCTTCGGCCACTTCGGCGATCGTCTGGGCCGCAAACGTATGTTGATGCTTACCGTCTGGATGATGGGTATTGCCACTGCGCTGATCGGGATTATTCCCTCTTTTGACACCATTGGCTGGTGGGCTCCTGTGCTACTGGTGACGCTGCGCGCCGTTCAGGGATTCGCCGTTGGCGGTGAATGGGGTGGCGCGGCGTTGCTCTCGGTCGAAAGCGCGCCGAAAAATAAAAAAGCCTTCTACAGTAGCGGCGTTCAGGTCGGTTACGGCGTCGGGCTACTGCTCTCTACGGGGCTGGTCTCGTTGATTAGCTCGCAAACAACCGATGAACAGTTCCTGAGCTGGGGCTGGCGCATTCCGTTCCTGTTCAGCATTGTGCTGGTTCTGGGCGCGTTGTGGATGCGCAACAGAATGGATGAATCGGCTGAATTCGAACAGCAAAAACAGGCCCCTCAACCGGTGAAAAAGCGGCTGCCGGTTATCGAGGCGCTCACCCGTCACCCAGGAGCATTTCTGAAAATTATCGCCCTGCGTCTGTGTGAGCTCCTGACGATGTACATTGTTACCGCATTTGCTCTCAACTACTCCACGCAGAACCTGGGGCTGCCGCGCGAATTGTTTCTGAATATCGGGTTACTGGTTGGTGGTCTGAGTTGTCTGACCATCCCCTGCTTTGCCTGGCTTGCCGATCGCTTTGGCCGTCGGCGCGTCTATATTACCGGTGCGCTGGTCGGTACGCTGAGCGCCTTCCCATTCTTCATGGCGCTGGAAGCGCAGTCCATTTTCTGGATAGTGTTCTTCGCGATTATGCTGGCCAACATTGCGCACGATATGGTGGTCTGCGTACAGCAGCCTATGTTTACCGGCCTGTTTGGCGCAAGCTATCGCTACAGTGGCGCAGGCGTGGGTTATCAGGTTGCCAGCGTTGTCGGCGGTGGTTTTACGCCTTTTATTGCCGCTGCATTAGTGACTTTCTCCGGTGGCGACTGGCACAGCGTTGCCATTTACCTGATGACCGGATGCCTTATTTCGGCCGTGACCGCAATGCTGATGAGAGATAAGCAACACGCGTAAACCTTTGTGCGAAGGCCATCGGGTCTTCGCATAATCTTCCTCAACGTCTGACTTTTGTTTCACATTCCTGTGACATACTATCGGGAGAGCAGTACATCTGTGGAACAAGGAGACAGACATGAACAATAAGGGCTCCAGCCTGACCCCGGCTCAGGCATTGGATAAACTGGACGCGCTGTACGAGCAGTCGGTTAAAGCACTGCGTAGCGCCATTGGTAAGTATATTGAAACAGGGACGCTCCCTGACGACATCGCCCGCCAAAACGGTCTTTTTGTTTACCCATCGCTTTGTGTCACCTGGGATGGCAGCGCCACCAATCCCCCCAAAACCCGCGCCTATGGCCGTTTTACCCATGCAGGCTGCTATACCACAACCATCACCCGCCCGTCGCTTTTTCGCCCTTATCTTGAAGAACAACTGACACTGCTGTATCAGGATTATGATGCGCATATTTCCGTCGAGCCGTCGCAACATGAAATTCCCTATCCGTATGTCATTGACGGCTCTGAACTGACGCTCGACCGCTCGATGAGCGCCGGATTGACGCGCCATTTTCCGACCACCGAGCTGTCACAGATTGGCGATGAAACTGCGGATGGTACCTATCATCCGGCGGAGTTCTCCCCGTTGTCGCACTTCGACGCGCGACGAGTCGATTTCTCGCTGGCGCGACTGCGTCACTACACGGGAACGCCGGTTGAGCACTTTCAGCCCTTTGTACTGTTCACCAACTACACCCGCTACGTCGATGAGTTCGTGCGCTGGGGCTGCAGCCAGATCCTCGATCCGGACAGCCCGTATATCGCGCTGTCATGCGCGGGCGGGATCTGGATCACCGCGGAAACTGAAGCGCCGGAAGAGGCCATCTCCGATCTGGCGTGGAAAAAACACCAGATGCCCGCCTGGCATTTAATTACCGCCGACGGTCAGGGGATCACGCTGGTTAATATCGGCGTCGGCCCTTCTAACGCCAAAACCATTTGCGATCATCTGGCCGTACTGCGTCCTGACGTCTGGCTGATGATTGGTCACTGCGGCGGTCTGCGTGAAAGTCAGGCAATTGGCGACTATGTTCTGGCCCACGCTTATCTGCGTGACGACCATGTACTGGATGCCGTATTGCCGCCGGATATTCCGATTCCGAGCATTGCGGAAGTGCAACGCGCCCTGTATGACGCTACCAAAGAAGTCAGCGGCATGCCCGGCGAAGAGGTTAAGCAGCGTTTACGTACCGGAACCGTCGTCACCACCGACGACCGTAACTGGGAGCTACGCTATTCCGCTTCTGCGCTACGTTTTAACCTCAGCCGCGCGGTAGCTATCGATATGGAGAGCGCCACCATCGCCGCTCAGGGCTACCGCTTCCGCGTCCCTTACGGCACGCTGCTATGTGTTTCCGACAAACCACTGCATGGCGAGATCAAACTGCCTGGTCAGGCCAACCGTTTTTATGAAGGTGCCATTTCTGAACACCTGCAAATAGGTATCCGGGCTATCGACCGTCTGCGTGCTGAAGGCGACCGACTGCACTCCCGTAAATTACGTACGTTCAACGAACCGCCGTTCCGTTAAGGCCTGAAGGTAACTATGCACAACTCAACTCCTCTTTCCGCCCTGCGCAGTCTGCTGTTAGCGCAGGGACTGGATGGCATGATTGTTCCGCGCGCCGACGCTCACCAAAGTGAAGATTGTACGCCACATGACAATAAACTGGCCTGGCTCACCGGCTTTAGCGGTTCCGCTGGTCTTGCATTGGTACTTCGCGATCGCGCGCTGATGTTTGTCGATGGGCGCTATCAGGTCCAGGTGCGTAACGAAGTCTCTCTCGATGATTTTGAAATCCATCATTTGCACGAGGAACCTCTGGCCGACTACTTGCAGGCTTACGTCACCTCTGGTGCGCGTATCGGCTTTGAACCTCTGCTGATGGTCAACAGCCAATTTGAAGCACTGTCGGCCACTCACTGCAAACTGGTTCCGATGGAACGCGATCCCTTCGACCAGATCTGGCTCGACCGTCCAGCCGCCCCCTGTGGTGTAATTCGTGAAATGCCCGTTGAGATAAGCGGCGAAAGCAGCGCACATAAGCGCGAACGAATAGTGGAACAACTGGCCCAGCATCAGGCCGACGTGCTTGCGATCACGCTGCCGGATAACATCGCCTGGCTGCTGAATGTGCGCGGTTCGGATCTGGCTATGGTACCAGTGCCGTTTTCGTTTGCCCTGCTCCATCGCAGCGGCGAACTGGAGTGGTTTGTTGATAATAATAAGACGCAGCAGCTGCCTGCATCGTTGCTGGAGACGATCACGCTGGCCCCGCAAGAAAACTTTCTTCCGCGCTGCCAGCAACTTGCCCAAGGAAAGCGTTTCCTGGTTGATAAAGACTATGCGCCAGTCGCGCTGCGGTTCGCCATTGAACAAAACGGAGGAGAGGTTCTCTGGACCCCCGACCCCATCACATTGATTAAAGCTCATAAAAATGATGTTGAACTGGCAGGGTATCGGGAATGCCATGAACAGGATGGCGCCGCATGGGTAAACTTTCTGGCCTGGCTGGCGCATGAGGTTCCGCTGCGCGAGGCAGCAGGTAATCCTGTCACTGAACTGGAAGCACAAGCCAAGCAGCTGGCGTTTCGCCAGCAGCAGCCAGGATTTATAGAGCAAAGTTTCAGTACTATTTCCGCCTCTGCCAGCAATGCGGCGATGTGTCATTACCATTCCAGCGAGAAAACAAACACCCCCATCACCACACAGGCAATGTACCTGAATGACTCCGGCGGCCAGTATCAAAATGGCACTACGGATACAACAAGAACGCTCGCCTTTGGTCCACAGGATCCGCAGCGTCGTCTGCATTACACCGCCGTGTTGAAAGGCTTTTTATCGCTGATCTCACTGCAGTTTCCCACCGGTACTCAGGGACATCAACTGGATGCCTTTAGTCGTCGGGCGTTGTGGGATTTAGGTCTGGATTTTGATCACGGTACCGGCCACGGTGTGGGTCATCAGTTACTCATCCATGAGCAACCCCATCGCATCGCCAAAAAAGTAAACCCCTGGCCTCTGGTTGCGGGCAATATCATTACCATCGAGCCGGGTTATTATCTGGCCGGACAATATGGGATCCGTATTGAGAATCAGGTGGAGATTATCAACAGTCGCCCTGGCTTCTGTCGTTTCTCAACGCTGACGCTGGTGCCGATTGATTTGAATCTGGTTGAACTGCATTTGCTCAGCGATGCAGAAAAACAGTGGATTGATGATTACCACCAGCAGGTCAGAGAGACGTTATCCCCCCGCGTGAACGCAGAGGCTCGTCCGTGGCTTTTCGCCGCCACCGCGCCGATTCGCGTTCAGGCCAATTAAGGCAATAAAAAAGGCAGCCCGCAGGCTGCCTTAGTTCTCCCCAACGTATTACTGCTTAGCTGTTACGGATGTACTCATCCATTTCAGTTTTCAGGTTATCGGACTTGGTACCGAAAATAGCCTGAACACCAGAACCCGCGACAACAACGCCCGCCGCACCCAGTTTCTTCAGGCCAGCCTGATCCACTTTGGCAACATCAGCAACGCTGACGCGCAGACGCGTGATGCACGCGTCGAGGTTAGTGATGTTTTCTTTACCGCCGAACGCGGCAACCAGGGCCGGCGCCATTTCGCCAGTCGCGCCCGCTTTGTTGTCTTCAGTCGCATCTTCACGACCCGGCGTTTTCAGGTCCAGCGCTTTGATCAACACACGGAAAATGGTGTAGTACACGATCGCATAACCGATACCGACAATCGGGAACAGCCACAGTTTGCTGCTGTTACCGGACAGAACGATAAAGTCGATCAGACCGTGGGAGAATGATGTACCGTCGCGCATACCCAGCAGAATACAAATCGGGAATGCCAGACCAGCCAGGATAGCGTGGATGATGTACAGGATCGGCGCCACGAACATGAAGGAGAACTCGATCGGCTCGGTAATACCGGTCAGGAACGAGGTCAACGCAGCGGAGATCATGATACCGCCCACTTTCGCGCGGTTTTCTGGTTTAGCAGAATGCCAGATAGCGATAGCAGCAGCCGGCAGACCGTACATTTTGAACAGGAAGCCACCGGACAGTTTGCCCGCAGTCGGGTCACCCGCCATATAGCGAGGGATGTCGCCGTGGAATACCTGGCCTGCAGCGTTGGTGTATTCACCGATCTGCATCTGGAATGGAACGTTCCAGATATGGTGCAGACCAAACGGCACCAGGCAGCGTTCAATGAAGCCATAGATACCGAACGCCACGACCGGGTTCTGGTATGCAGCCCACTGGGAGAACGTCTGAATAGCAGTACCGATCGGCGGCCAAATGAAGGACAGAACCACACCTGTGAAGATGGCAGCCAGACCAGAAATAATAGGAACGAAGCGCTTACCGGCAAAGAAGCCCAGATACTCAGGCAATTTGATACGGTAGAAGCGGTTGAACATATACGCTGCAATCGCACCGGAGATAATCCCCCCGAGAACACCCGTATCAGCAAGGTGTTTAGCGGCGATCTCTTCAGCAGGTAAATGCAGAACCAACGGCGCAACAACAGCCATGGTCTTGACCATGATGCCGTAAGCAACAACGGATGCCAGAGCGGATACGCCGTCGTTGTTGGTGAAGCCTAACGCAACACCGATAGCGAAAATCAGCGGCATGTTCGCAAAAACAGAACCGCCCGCTTCTGCCATTACGTGCGATACAACGGCTGGCAGCCAGCTGAAGTTAGCGGAACCGACGCCCAGCAGGATACCTGCGATAGGGAGTACGGATACCGGCAGCATCAGCGATTTACCGACCTTTTGCAGGTTAGCAAATGCATTCTTAAACATAATTAGGAGTGCTCCTGAGTATTTGTGCTTTTCTACGTTCTCACGCATTGGCGAGGGGGGAGAACCTCGCCGTGGACAGGGTATCTAAGTACCCTTTATTTATTACACAGAGTAAAATAATTCAGTTCGTTTTTGTTTGACGGCTATCACAATTCAGCTGTGGATGGCCGAAAAACTCGCACATTCCGATAAAATGAGTATCTGAATGTTTCCAACTGGTTATTCACCGCCCATTTAATGGCGGTGAACTTTACTCGCTTTGTTTATTAATTACGAGCTTTAAAAAAACTCAGTTAGCGTACTGATTGCAGGCGAGAGGCGTCGATGTGAAACAGGCGGGCAAAGTTATCTGTGGTGATTTGCGCCAGTTCTTCAACGGCAACACCTTTCAATACGGCCATGTACTCGGCGACATCACGAACCATGGCTGGCTGATTCTCTTTTCCGCGATGCGGCACGGGCGCAAGGTATGGGGAATCAGTCTCAACTAACAAACGATCCAGCGGAACATAACGCGCAGCATCACGAAGCTGTTCAGCATTACGGAACGTGACGATGCCAGAAAACGAGATATAAAATCCGAGATCCAGCAATTTACCCGCAGTTTCCCTGTCCTCTGTAAAACAGTGTAGTACGCCGCCACAATCCGTCACTTTTTCTTCGCGCAGAATTGACAGCGTATCAGCACGCGCATCGCGGGTATGAACAATAACCGGCTTGTGTAACTCACGGCCAATCTGGATGTGGTGGATGAATGATTCCTGTTGGCGAACTTTAGTTTCCGGGGTGTAAAAATAGTCCAACCCCGTTTCACCCATCGCAACTACGCCCTCTTCGGCGGCAAAACGACGCAAATCCTCGACATCATAGGTTTCATCCTGGTTTAGCGGATGAACACCACATGAGAAAACCACATTGTCACGCTCACCAACCAGTTCGCGCATACTGCGATACCCCGGTAGCGTGGTGGCAACGGCAAGGCAGAATTTCACATCGCGTGCGGCCGCTTTCGCCAGCACGTCATCCACGTCCTTATGCAGAGATTGATAATCCAGGCCATCAAGATGGCAGTGCGAGTCGACTAAAAACATAATGTCTCTCTCAAAGATGGGGAACAGGCAGTATGGTGCCTGGTTGCAGATAATGCTCAGTACGGAGAATAAGATCGGTTAATACCAGTTCACGGTTTACGCCTGTCACGTTCAGCAATTGCTGACGACAGTGACAAACGTCACCGAGTATCGCCTGTATCTGCGCGACGGATAACCGCTCAGCGATGGACGATATCAACGTCAGAGCATCAGGATTGGTTAAATGGGCAACACCATACGGACGTTTGAGGGCATCTGTAAACAACGTTGCCAGCCAGTGTAAACGGGTCGCAGCTTGCTCATGGTTGAGTGCTGCCAACAGGATATACCAGTCGTCGGACTGCAATGTGTTCGCCAGTGCCGCACAGAAGTCGGTCCGGTGCGCCCAGCTTTCGGCCTGTAACAGCGAGAGTGCCGCACCGGGCGAACCTGCACTAAGGCGTAACGCGCTCAACAACGCTTCTGACGACGCTGTTACTTCACGGGCAAGCCAGGAAATTGCATACGACTCAGGCGGCGGCGCAAGATGATGTAACCGGCAGCGGCTACGTAGTGTCGCCAGCAGGCGAGCTGGCTCTGTGCTGGCAAGGAAAAACCAGGTTTGCGCGGGCGGTTCTTCCAGCGTTTTCAGCAACGCATTGGCGGCGGCATCGGTTAACTGAGCGGCATCCGGGATCCACACCACTTTCGCACCGCCAAGGCGTGAATGCTCGTACAGCTTCTCGCTGACTTCACGTACCGCATCAATACCCAGCGTGCTTTTGCCTTTTTCCGGCAGCAACGAATAGTAGTCCGGGTGTGTACCTGCCTGCATCAATTGACAGCCACGGCACTGTCCGCAGCTTTTATGTCCTTCTGGCTGCTGGCACATTAAATAGCGGCTAAGAGCGTAAATCAGCGCGTCGTCACCCATGCCGGGTAACGCCTGAATCAGTAGCGCATGGTGACCACGACCCGCCTGGTAGCTGGCTACCAGTTTTTCAAAATCCGGTCGTAACCATGGATACCATTTCATGCGCCCTGCTCCTTCACCCACTCGGTGATGGTAGTGCGGATATCCTCCATCACGACATCAAGCGGCTGTGTTGCATCAATTGTACGAATGCTGGCGTCTTGGGCAGCCAGTTCAAGGTAGCGTGCGCGGGTGCGATTAAAGAAATCGAAAGACTCCTGTTCAATACGATCCAGTTCGCCACGTGCTCGAGCGCGTTTTAGTCCTACCTCAGGAGTCACATCCAGATACAGAGTCAGGTCAGGGCGAAAATCACCAAGCACGGCATCACGCAGTGTTGCCAGCATGTGTTGATCGATGCCACGACCGCCGCCCTGATACGCCTGGGTCGACAGATCGTGACGATCGCCAATAACCCATGCGCCTTTTGCCAGCGCCGGCTTAATCACCGTTTCAACCAGTTGTACGCGCGCGGCATAAAACATCAGGACTTCGGCTTTATCGGTAATCACCTCATCGCCGACCGATTTAATGTCCAACACCAGACTTCTTAATTTCTCCGCAAGCTGCGTTCCACCGGGCTCGCGGGTAAATACCATGTCGCGAATCCCGAGTTGCTCAAGAGTCTCTACCACCACATTACGCGCAGTAGTTTTTCCGGCGCCTTCCAGGCCCTCGATAACGATATAGTTACTGCCCATTTTTTTCCTTAAGCACTTTCAGATAATCCTGCACGGAGCGGTTGTGGCTGACAAGATTAGTGTTAAACGTGTGGCCGCCTTTACCGTCAGCCACAAAATAGAGATACGGCGTTTTGGCAGGATGCGCTGCGGCCTGCAACGAAGCCTCACCCGGCATGGCAATCGGGCCCGGCGGCAAACCTGTGATGGTATAAGTGTTATAGGCTGTCGGCATTTCCAGATCCGCACGCGATAATTTGCCATTATACCGTGCCCCCATACCGTAAATCACGGTCGGATCGGTCTGTAACCGCATACCGATACGTAAGCGGTTAATAAAGACCGAGGCCACCTGATCACGCTCACTGGCAACGGCCGTCTCTTTCTCAATAATTGAGGCCATCGTCACCAGTTGATTTTTGTCTTTATACGGCAAGCCGTCAGCACGACTTTCCCAGACGGTGTCCACCGCTTTAACCATTTTTTGATGCGCACGTTTTAGCAACGCCACGTCGGTAGTATTCGCGGTGTACATCCAGGTATCTGGCCAGAACCAGCCTTCCACCCATTGCGGGTTTTCCAGCTTCAGCGCCTGGGCAACGGTCTCGTAGTTATCATCACTCAGCGTATGCTTGATATACGGCGCATCGCGCAGTTGTTTGAGGTAATCGCTCAGGCGCATCCCTTCAACCAGGCGCAACGGGAACTGTGCCTCTTTACCGCTTTCCAGCAGTTGCAGCATGTCCCGCACCGTCATGTCGGGCGTAAAACGGTAGGTTCCGGCTTTAAAATGCGACAGGTCGGGTTCCACACGTAGCAGCCACTGGAACACGCGCGGGCGATTGATAACCTTGTCCGCATACAGCTGTTCGCCAAGGGCCAGACGGCCCGTACCCGCTTTCAGCGTAAAAATCGTCTCTTCTTTAATCAATAACTTACTGTCCGCCAGATGGCGAACTTTCCACATTCCCACTCCCGCGGCAATGCCCAGCACAACCAGCAATAACAGGACAACGAGTAACAGTTTTTTCATGACTAATTCGGGTGCTCACAAAGTGGGGCTAAAAAATCGAATAACAAACGTGAAGACAGCAATGTGTCGCCACAGGCACGCACGGGAATAACAGGCATTAACGCATTACAGACGACGATTTCATCGGCCTGCATAACCTCTTCCAACCCGGCATACTTTTCGACAATACTGAACGGCGATTGTGCCAGCATCCGGATACAGAATTGTCGCATAATGCCGTTCACGCCGGCCTGATCCAGCCGGGGAGTGTAAACCACATCGCCCTTACGCCAGAACAAATTAGCCGCACAGCATTCCGTAACCCATCCCTCACTGTCAAGAACCAGTGCTTCATCTGCGTCCGTCTGCTCAAGATGAGAGCGAATCAACACCTGCTCGAGTCGATTCAAATGTTTAAGCCCGGCAAGCATCGGATTGCGCCCCAGACGAACAGGACTTAACGCCAGCACGATGCCTTGCTTTCGCCAGCTATCATAATGCGCAGGGTAAACAGAGACGGAGAGGATACGGGTCGGCTCATGACAGCTTGCCCCACTGTAACCGCGACCGCCACTGCCACGACTGATAATCACTTTCAGTACGCCACGCGCGTGCCCTGCAGCCAGTTTTTCCATTTCAGCTTGTAGTTCTGACCACTTATCGAAGGGGATAAACAATGTTTGGCATGCGTCCTGTAAACGCTGGAGATGCGCTGCAAAAAAGCAAATTTCGCCGTCGGTAATACGCGCAGTGGTAAAGCAGCCATCGCCAAACTGCGTCGCCCGATCGCTTGCAGCCAGCATATCCTGCTCACGGCCATTAATTAAGAACATAGTGGCTCCTTATTCGTGGTCCGCTAGTTTGGCAGGATGAGTCAACCAGGACAAGGACTGAAAACTGAATAAAAAAAGGCCCGACAAGCGGGCCTTTTCTCTTAGAGCCAGGTAAGTTACCTGCTGGTGCTTAGATCTTTTTGAAGATCACAGAACCGTTGGTGCCACCGAAGCCAAAGGAGTTACACAGTGCGTATTCCATACCGCTAACCTGACGCGCCTCGTGCGGAACGAAATCCAGGTCACAACCTTCATCTGGGTTATCCAGGTTGATGGTTGGTGGAACAGCCTGATCGCGCAGCGCCAGAATAGAGAAAATAGACTCTACCGCGCCCGCAGCACCCAACAGGTGTCCGGTCATGGATTTGGTTGAACTAACCATCACGCTACGTGCAGCATCACCAAACACCGATTTCACGGCCTGGGTTTCTGCTTTATCACCTGCTGGTGTGGACGTACCATGCGCATTGACATAGCCAATACGACCAGGTTCAATCGCCGCATCACGCAGCGCATTGACCATCGCCAGTGCAGCACCTGCACCATTTTCCGGAGGTGATGTCATATGGTAAGCATCGCTGCTCATACCAAAGCCAACCACTTCAGCATAGATTTTTGCGCCACGTGCTTTCGCATGCTCGTACTCTTCCAGCACCACCATACCTGCGCCGTCGCCCAGCACAAAACCGTCACGCTCTTTATCCCACGGACGGCTTGCCGCTTGCGGGTTATCGTTACGCGTAGACAGCGCACGTGCTGCGCCAAAACCACCCACACCCAGCGGTGTACTGGCTTTTTCTGCACCACCCGCAACCATCGCGTCCGCATCGCCGTATGCAATGATACGCGCGGCATGACCGATGTTGTGCACGCCTGAAGTACAGGCCGTGGCGATGGAGATGCTTGGCCCTTGCAGGCCGTACATGATGGTCAGATGACCCGCCACCATGTTAACAATCGTCGACGGAACGAAGAACGGGCTGATCTTACGCGGTCCACCATTTACCAGAGAGGTATGGTTTTCTTCGATAAGACCGAGACCGCCAATACCGGAGCCGATAGCGGCGCCAACACGGTGAGCGTTCTCTTCCGTAATTTCGAGGCCAGAATCCTGCATGGCCTGAACGCCAGCGACAATTCCATATTGAATGAAGGCATCCATCTTGCGCTGTTCTTTGCGCGAGATAATGTCGTCACAGTTAAAATCCTTTACTAAGCCAGCAAATTTCGTTGCATAGGCGCTAGTATCGAAATGGTCGATCAGGCTGATGCCACTCTGACCGGCAAGGAGAGCTTTCCAGGTAGACTCTACGGTATTGCCGACAGGAGACAACATGCCCAGTCCGGTCACAACTACACGACGCTTAGACACGGTTGTCCTCCAGGGAGGGAAAAATAATTCAAGTGGGAAAAAAAGATAAAACTCAGGCGGTCGAATGACCGCCTGGAGATGTTCACTTACGCCTGGTGGCCGTTGATGTAATCAATGGCAGCCTGAACGGTAGTGATTTTCTCAGCTTCTTCGTCCGGAATCTCAGTATCAAACTCTTCTTCCAGAGCCATTACCAGCTCAACGGTGTCAAGAGAATCCGCGCCCAGGTCTTCAACGAAGGAAGCATTGTTAGTAACTTCTTCCTGCTTAACGCCAAGCTGTTCGCCGATAATTTTCTTAACGCGTTCTTCGATAGTGCTCATACTCTTAAATTTCCTATCAAAACTCGCTTTCGCGATGGTTTTCGTAGTGTATAAAATGTTGAAAAATTTGCAACTAAATCCCGGCAGGTCTTACCACGATTTTGCGCTATTTTGAGGCCATTCACCCTAATAACGCAAATATTTTTCAATCGTGGTTAAACCATGTACATCCCGCCGTTGACGTGCAAAGTCTCACCTGTGATGTAACTTGCTTCGTCGGAAGCTAAAAATGCAACAGCGCTGGCGATTTCCTGAGCGCCACCAAGGCGACCCGCAGGAACCTGCGCCAGAATACCCGCACGCTGATCATCTGACAGCGCACGCGTCATGTCCGTTTCAATAAAGCCCGGAGCAACAACGTTTACAGTAATACCACGGGACGCGACTTCACGCGCCAGTGATTTACTGAAGCCGATCAGACCCGCTTTCGCCGCAGCGTAGTTAGCCTGACCCGCATTTCCCATGGTACCAACCACAGAACCGATAGTGATAATACGACCATGACGCTTTTTCATCATAGCTCGCATTACCGCTTTTGACAGACGGAAAACAGATGACAGGTTGGTTTCGATGATATCGTTCCACTCGTCATCTTTCATGCGCATTAACAGGTTATCACGAGTAATCCCGGCATTATTGACCAGGATATCGACTTCACCAAATTCTGCACGAATATTTTCCAGAACCGATTCGATAGATGCAGGGTCGGTCACATTCAACATCAGACCTTTGCCATTTGCACCTAAGTAATCGCTAATGGCCTGCGCGCCGCTTTCGCTTGTGGCAGTACCGATAACTTTCGCGCCACGGGCAACGAGTGTCTCAGCAATTGCGCGGCCAATGCCACGGCTTGCACCGGTAACCAGCGCGATTTTTCCTTCAAAACTCATGGTTTTCCTCTTTTATTGCTCTAGCGCCGCAGACATCGCCGCCGGCTCATTCAGTGCCGAAGCAGTCAGGGTGTCAACAATACGTTTCGTCAAACCGGTGAGGACTTTACCCGGACCGACTTCATACAGGTGCTCTACGCCCTGAGATGCCATAAATTCAACGGTCTTAGTCCACTGAACCGGGCTGTAAAGCTGACGAACCAGCGCATCGCGGATAGCATCGGCAGTGGTTTCGCACTTCACGTCAACGTTGTTCACAACGGAAACAGTCGGCGTGTTAAAGGTAATTTTTTGCAGTTCAACAGCCAGTTTCTCGGCTGCAGGTTTCATGAGCGCACAGTGAGATGGAACGCTAACCGGTAACGGTAACGCACGCTTAGCGCCAGCAGCTTTACAAGCTGCACCTGCACGCTCTACAGCTTCTTTGTGCCCGGCAATAACCACCTGACCCGGTGAGTTAAAGTTTACCGGTGAAACCACCTGACCTTCAGCAGACTCTTCGCACGCTTTCGCGATAGCGGCATCATCCAGACCGATGATAGCAGACATGCCACCTGTGCCTTCCGGTACGGCTTCCTGCATAAATTTGCCACGCAGTTCAACCAAACGTACGGCATCGGCAAAGCCGATAACACCCGCACATACCAGCGCAGAGTATTCACCCAGGCTGTGACCTGCCATCAGCGCAGGCGTTTTACCACCCTGCTGCTGCCATACGCGATACAGCGCGACAGATGCGGTCAACAGCGCTGGCTGCGTCTGCCAGGTTTTGTTCAGTTCTTCTGCCGGACCTTGCTGAGTCAACGCCCAAAGATCATAGCCCAGCGCCGCTGAAGCTTCAGCAAAAGTTTCTTCAACAATTGGGTAGCTTGCTGCCATATCAGACAACATTCCAACGGTTTGGGAACCCTGACCGGGGAACACAAATGCAAATTGCGTCATGTTAAAATCCTTATACTAGAAACGAACCAGCGCGGAGCCCCAGGTGAATCCACCTCCGAAGGCTTCAAGCAATACCAACTGCCCTGCTTTAATTCGCCCGTCGCGGACGGCTTCGTCCAACGCGCACGGTACGGAAGCAGCGGACGTATTGCCATGTCTGTCCAGCGTGACGACGACATTATCCATCGACATCCCCAGCTTTTTCGCTGTTGCGCTGATAATGCGAAGGTTTGCCTGATGCGGCACCAGCCAGTCCAGCGCAGAACGGTCGAGGTTATTTGCTTCCAGCGTTTCATCAACGATGTGCGCAAGCTCGGTCACCGCGACTTTAAAAACTTCGTTACCCGCCATCGTCAGGTGAATCGGGTTTTCCGGGTTCACGCGATCGGCATTAGGCAGCGTCAGCAGTTCACCATAGCTACCGTCAGCGTGCAAATGGGTGGAGATAATACCTGGCTCTTCTGATGCGCTCAGTACAACTGCACCCGCGCCATCACCAAAAATAATGATCGTCCCACGGTCGGTTGGATCACAGGTGCGCGCCAGCACATCCGATCCGACAACCAGCGCATGTTTGACCGCGCCAGATTTTACATACTGATCGGCAACACTAAGTGCATAGGTAAAACCAGCACAGGCCGCTGCAACATCAAACGCCGGACAGCCTTTAATCCCCAGCATACTTTGGATCTGGCACGCCGCGCTTGGAAATGCGTGGGTTGATGACGTGGTAGCAACCACAATCAGACCAATTTGTTCTTTGTCGATGCCGGCCATTTCAAGTGCACGGTTAGCGGCGGCAAAGCCCATCGTCGCAACGGTTTCATTTGGCCCAGCAATATGGCGTTCGCGGATACCTGTACGAGAGACGATCCACTCATCAGATGTCTCGACCATTTTTTCCAAATCGGCGTTAGTACGCACTTGTTCAGGCAGATAGCTGCCAGTACCAATAATCTTCGTATACATGTACGCTCAGTCACTTTTTGGTTATATACCGCCACGAGCAAATCGCTGGTACGTTGACAGCACCCTCAGCCGGCACTGTTACCTGTGCACTCGTGAGTTGATACTTTCGCCACCGTCCAGCAGTTCGAATCCAGCTGGGTATACAGATTCCAGGCGAGCGGCAATTCGCTGAGGAACTTGTCGCTGCACCGCCTGCACTGCCTGTTCAATCGCGACTTCAAATGCTCGCTGATTGGCAGCACCATGACTTTTAATCACCGTGCCGCGCAATCCTAACAGACAGGCGCCATTATACTGGTCGGGGTTGAGGTGACTAAATCGCCTTGTCAGGCTTTTTTGTAACCAACGTTTTAATAACAGCAGCCACCACGACCGTTTTTTGCCCTCACCCTGAGATTTCAGCAGTGAAAGGAACATTCTGACAACACCTTCCATCGTCTTTAATGTGACATTACCTGTAAAGCCGTCACAGACCAACACATCCGTTTTGCCAGTCAGCAACTCATTGGCTTCAAGATAGCCGATATAATTGATAGAAGGGATTGTTTTTAGCACAGCAGAAGCGTCCCGAATACTGTCGAGACCCTTAGTTTCTTCTTCGCCTATATTGAGTAACGCAACGCGAGGCCTGGCAATCCCAACCACCTCTTCTGCCAACACGGAACCCATAACGGCAAATTGCACCAACATCGTACTGTCGCAATCCACGTTGGCGCCTAAATCCAGCACCACCGTTTTGCCCTTTTGCTGATGCGGTAAAACCGTGACCAGCGCAGGACGCTCAATACCCTCAAGGGGTTTGAGCAAGAGTTTCGCAAGACCCATTAGTGCGCCCGTATTACCAGCGCTGACACAGGCTTGCGCTCGACCTTCTTTCACGAGCTCCAGGGCAACACGCATTGAGCTTCCACGACTGGCGCGGATTGCTTGCGAGGGCCGGGCATCACTGGCAATAACTGACTGAGCAGGGATAATCTGCAGACGTGAACGTTGTTCGAAGTCAGCTTTGGCAAGTAATGGCGTGATTGTATCGGGATCCCCGACTAAAAGAAGTGTGAGTTGCGAATTAGAATTCAGTGCCTGCAATGCTGCAGGCACTGTCACGGTAGGGCCAAAATCTCCCCCCATGACATCTAACGCCAGGGTTAGACGTGTCAAGGTATCGTCGCTGCCCGGTTAGGTGTTTCCCCAGTTACCCGGGGAAAGCCTCACTAAGCTTCATCACGCGTGTACTCTTTGTTTTTCTCACCAAAGTGGGAAATCCATTGAGTCATGCGTGATTACTTAGCGATTACCTTACGGCCACGGTAGAAACCGTCGGCAGTGATGTGGTGACGCAGGTGTTGTTCACCAGAAGTTTTGTCTACAGACAGGCTGGTGACTGCGGTCAGAGCGTCATGAGAACGACGCATGCCACGTTTGGAACGGGTTGGTTTATTCTGTTGTACGGCCATGGACCTTACTCCTCAATTACTTACGCTTTAAGCTGGCTAATACGGCAAATGGGTTTGGTTTTTGCGCTTCATCAGGCAATTCGCCAAAGACCATGTCCGCCTCGGACACTTCACAGTGTTCAGAATCATGCACCGGAACTACCGGCAAGGAGAGGATAATCTCATCTTCAACCATTGCAAGCAGATCGATTTCACCGAATTCGTTAACCTCAATCGGCTCATACGCTTCCGGGAGTGCTTCAGCCTGCTCGTCAGAACGGACAGGACTAAAACAATATGTTGTGTGAACATGAAGTGGGAACGGTTTCCCGCAACGCTGACACTCGAGCGTAACCGAAACCTTCGCATCACCGGTTATAACGGCAAGGCGCTGGTTATCGATAGCGAACGACATGGAGCATTCCACATCACTGTCCACACTGACTACAGAATCGGCGACGCGCTCTACCAGATCAGAAGTATAGATACCTTCATAATCGAGGCGTTTTTGAGCCGTACGAACCGGATCAAGAGTCAGGGGTAATTTTACCTTTTGCATAGGGCGCGCATATTAACTTTGTAACGTCATATAGTCAAAGAAAAAGGCAGCCTGTGGTTGCCTTTTGCCAATAATTCGCACACATTGCGGGTCATCGACTTAAAATCGATCACGACAAGCCATCGCAGCCAGCTTGAAGGACGCAGTCCATAGTTTAAAATGGCTCTCATCATTACGCTATATGCGGGGGAAAAAATATGCCTCAACTTATTCTTGCGTCTACCTCTCCCTGGCGTCGCGCTTTGCTCGAAAAATTGGCCATCCCGTTTGAATGCGCAGCCCCAGAGGTTGATGAAACCCCCTTACCCGGCGAAACACCCCGACATTTAGTGTTACGCCTGGCACAGGAAAAAGCGCAATCCCTTGCCCATCGGTTTCCATCACATTTGATAATTGGGTCTGATCAAATTTGTGTTCTTGATGGTGAAATAACCGGCAAGCCGTTAACGGAAGAAAACGCCAGACAACAATTAACCAAAGCCAGTGGAAATATTGTCACGTTTTATACCGGGCTGGCGCTTTATAATTCAGCTAATGGTCATCTACAAACCGAAGTTGAACCGTTCGATGTCCATTTTCGCCATTTAAGTGAAATGGAAATTGAAGATTACGTGCGTAAAGAACGCCCGTTACATTGCGCAGGTAGTTTTAAAAGTGAAGGATTAGGTATCGCACTCTTTGAGCGTCTGGAGGGCCGCGATCCTAACACACTGATTGGCTTGCCGCTGATCGCGTTGTGTCAGATGCTGCGCAGGGAAGACATGAACCCGCTGAACGCCTGATTAAAGAACTCCTGTACAGGCGTAATCAAGTAGGCCTGATAAGCACAGCGCCATCAGGCGCGACGTAAACATCTTATCCGGCCTACGGGTTTAACGCGATAAAATCGCAACGCGCATCAGGCTTTGTTGCGTAATACCTCAAGGCAGCGTTTCAGTTGATTATCCATCGGTGCTTCAACACGCATAACCTCCCCCGTACCGGGATGAGTAAACTTCAACGCAGCGGCGTGCAGAAACAGACGGTTCAACCCCGTACCCGCCAGTTGCTTATCGAACTCACGGTCGCCATAGCGGTCATCAAAAGCAATCGGATGTCCGGCATATTGCGTATGCACACGAATCTGGTGCGTGCGTCCGGTCACGGGGCTGCAGCGCACAAGCGTGGCAAACGCATAGCGCTCCTCCACTTTAAAACGGGTTTCCGACGGTTTCCCTTCCTGATTTACCCGCACGATACGCTCGCCGCTTTGCAGAATGTTCTTTAACAAAGGTGCCTGCACAGCTTTGACATGCGATTGCCACTGACCCCTTACCAGCGCCAGATAGTCTTTTTGCATCCCTTTTTCACGCAATTGTTCATGCAGTGAACGCAGCGCCGAGCGCTTTTTGGCGACCAGCAAAACACCGGAGGTATCACGGTCCAGGCGATGCACCAGTTCAAGGAAACGCGCTTCCGGACGTAAGGCACGTAAACCTTCGATCACACCAAAGCTTAATCCGCTGCCGCCATGGACGGCGGTGCCAGAAGGTTTGTTAAGCACCAAAATATGGTCATCTTCATACAAAATGACATCCGTCAGCGCAGCGACCTTCTGCAAATTCGGAGAAATCGCTTCTTCTTCACGCTCAGCGACACGCACTGGCGGAATACGCACAATATCCCCGTCTTCGAGTTTGTACTCGGGTTTGATGCGTTTTTTATTCACCCGCACTTCGCCTTTACGCAAAATGCGATAAATCATACTTTTCGGCACGCCTTTGAGCTGGGTGCGCAAAAAGTTGTCGATGCGTTGCCCTGCTTCATCGGCAGTAATGGCAACTATTTTTACGGCTGGAGTCTCTGTTTTCATGGGGGCCGATTTTAAATAGCCATCAAGATTCGCGCCACACATTTTTCTATGCTTATATTAACTGCTATACCTGATTACTTAAGTTTGACAGAACCGATTTGGTGGTTATTAAAGCAATCACCAGGCGGAAGTGTAAAAACTGTGAGTAACCGGGTGATAAATGGCAAAAGTCATCTTGCTATAACAAGGTTAGCAGTGGAATAATGAGCTTGTTTCCGTGTTGAATCTTGTTAAAACAAGAACTTTTCCGGAATGACCCAATTTTGCCCGACCGATCATCAACGCAGCAATGGCGTAAGACGTATTGATCTTTCAGGCAGTTAGCGGGCTGCGGGTTGCAGTCCTTACCGGTAAGTGCTCTATGGATTTCGCGTTGTAGGAAGGCGGCAAGTCTGGGAACCCCCAGAAGCTTACTCCTGTAAGTGTCTGGGGTGAGAAGATGAAGCCAACGCACCAACAGCGTGAAAGACGACAAGCACAATGGAAGCTTCTCTGGAGAGTAATACCCAGACTGTTCCCCTGATAATTGCGCTGTGTTTCCGTATGAAATACAGGCAACCGACACTCTGCGCCTCTTTGAGCTGACGATAACCGTGAGGTTGGCGACGCGAATAGACACGAGGCCATCGGTTCACACCCGGAAAGGCATTTCTCTGCCCGCAGCTTAGTCGTCAATGTAAGAATAATGAGTAAGTTACGATGAAAAGAATGTTAATTAACGCAACTCAGCAGGAAGAGTTGCGTGTCGCCCTTGTAGATGGGCAGCGTCTGTACGATCTGGATATCGAAAGTCCTGGACACGAGCAGAAAAAAGCCAACATCTATAAAGGTAAAATTACCCGTATTGAACCGAGTCTGGAAGCTGCTTTTGTTGATTACGGCGCTGAACGTCACGGTTTCCTCCCGTTAAAAGAAATTGCCCGCGAATATTTTCCTGCAAACTACAGTTCCCATGGCCGCCCCAACATTAAAGATGTGTTGCGTGAAGGTCAGGAAGTTATCGTTCAGATAGATAAAGAAGAGCGCGGAAATAAAGGCGCAGCACTGACAACCTTTATCAGTCTGGCAGGCAGCTATCTGGTTTTGATGCCAAACAACCCGCGTGCGGGCGGTATCTCTCGTCGCATTGAAGGCGATGACCGTACCGAGTTAAAAGAAGCGCTGGCAAGCCTCGAACTGCCTGATGGCATGGGGCTTATCGTACGTACCGCGGGTGTCGGTAAATCGGCCGAAGCACTGCAGTGGGACCTGAGCTTCCGTCTGAAACACTGGGAAGCCATTCAAAAAGCGGCTGAAAGCCGTCCTGCCCCGTTCCTGATCCACCAGGAAAGCAACGTTATCGTGCGTGCCTTCCGCGACTATCTGCGCCAGGACATCGGCGAAATCCTCATCGACAACCCAAAAGTCATGGAGATGGCGCGTCAGCACATCGCTGCGCTGGGTCGTCCGGATTTCAGCAGCAAAATCAAACTGTACACCGGTGAAATCCCGCTGTTCAGCCACTACCAGATTGAATCCCAGATTGAATCCGCCTTCCAACGTGAAGTGCGTCTGCCTTCCGGCGGCTCAATCGTTATCGACAGCACTGAAGCGCTGACTGCTATCGATATCAACTCCGCTCGCGCAACCCGCGGCGGCGATATTGAAGAAACGGCGTTTAACACTAACCTTGAAGCTGCTGATGAAATTGCGCGTCAGTTGCGTCTGCGTGACCTTGGTGGCCTGATTGTCATCGATTTTATCGATATGACCCCGGTTCGCCACCAGCGTGCGGTAGAAAACCGTCTGCGTGAAGCGGTTCGCCAGGACAGAGCGCGTATTCAGATCAGCCATATTTCTCGCTTCGGTCTGCTGGAAATGTCCCGCCAGCGTCTGAGCCCGTCGCTGGGTGAATCCAGTCACCACGTCTGCCCGCGTTGCTCCGGCACCGGTACCGTACGTGATAACGAATCACTGTCGCTGTCTATTCTGCGTCTGATCGAAGAAGAGGCGCTGAAAGAGAATACACAGGAAGTTCACGCTATTGTTCCTGTGCCGATCGCATCCTACCTGCTTAACGAAAAACGTACCGCGGTCAATGCCATCGAGACGCGTCAGAACGGCGTGCGCTGTGTGATCGTGCCAAACGATCAGATGGAAACCCCGCACTACTCCGTGCTGCGTGTACGCAAAGGGGAAGAAACGCCTACCCTGAGCTACCTGCTGCCGAAACTGCACGAAGAAGCGATGGCGTTGCCGACGGAAGAAGAATACGTTGAGCGTAAGCAACCTGAACAACCGGCACTCGCCACTTTCGCGATGCCTGATGTTCCGCCTGCCCCTGCACTGCAGGAGCCAGCCGTGAAAGCTGCCGCGCCTAAAGCTGCTGCCGCGACCGCACCTGTCGCTGCGCAGCCGGGTTTGATTAGCCGTTTCTTCGGCGCGCTGAAGTCCATCTTTGGCAGCAGTGAAGAAGTGAAACCGGTTGAACAACCGGCACCGAAAGCTGAAGAGAAAACGGAACGCCAGCAGGATCGTCGCAAACCGCGTCAGAACAATCGTCGTGACCGTAACGAGCGTCGTGATAATCGTGACAACCGTGGTGACCGTGACAACCGTAATGAGCGTTCAGAAAACGGCGAAAACCGCGATGAAAATCGTCGTAATCGTCGTCAGGCGCAGCAGCAGACTGCTGAAACTCGTGACAACCGCCAGCAGTCCAGCGATGTGGCAGACAAAGCGAAATCCGGTGACGAGCAGCAGGCTCCGCGTCGCGAGCGCAACCGCCGTCGCAACGATGACAAACGTCAGGCGCAGCAGGAAGTTAAAGAGCTGAACCTGGCTGAACAGCCTGCGCAGGATTCCGAGCAGGAAGAACGCGTGCGTCAGCCGCAGACTCGTCGTAAACAGCGTCAGTTGAATCAGAAAGTTCGATTCGCTGACAGCGCGCCGGTTGAAGCTGAAGTGGCGACCGCAGCCATTGTTGCTGAAACCGCCGTTGCTCAATCTGTTGAACAGTCTGCCCCGGCTCAACGTACCGAACTGGCTAAAGTCGATTTACCCGCAGTCGTTGCATCAGAGCAAGAAGACAACAACGAAGCACGTGATAATAACGGTATGCCTCGTCGCTCACGTCGTTCTCCTCGCCATCTGCGCGTAAGCGGGCAGCGTCGTCGTCGCTATCGTGACGAACGCTATCCGGTTCAGTCGCCGATGCCGTTAACGGTTGCCTGTGCTTCTCCGGAATTAGCGTCCGGCAAAGTCTGGATTAGCTACCCTGTTGCCCGTACTCAGGACATGCAGGTTGAAGAACAGCGCGAACAGAAACTGGAGCTGGAACAAAACGCATCTGTGGCAGTAGAGCCTCAAGCCGCTGCAGCTGTCGTTGAGCACATTGTGGATGTCCCTGCACAGGCAGACGTCGCGCAATCCGATGTTAGCGTAGTGGAAACGCAGACCGTTGTGGCTGAAACGGCACATCCGGAAGTGATTGCTACTCCGGTCGAGCAGCAACCGCAAATTATCGCTGAGTCTGACGCACCGGTTGCCGAGGAGATCGCTGCGAAAGCCGAACCTGTGGCTGAAGTTGTGGCTTCGCCGGTTATCGAAGAACCTGCGGACGTCGTTGTCTCCCAGCCTGAAGCGGTTGAAGAGATTGTCGAGGTTGTGGAAACAGCGCCTGTTGTTGAAGAGGTTGCAGCGCCGCAAGAAGTTGTTGCAGCACCTGTCGTCGAAACCGCAGTCGTTAAGTCTGACGCTGTCGCAACCCGTGTTGACGCAGAACATCTTCACAGCCATGCGACCGCACCGATGACCCGCGCTCCGGCTCCGGAATATGTGCCTGAAGCGCCGCGTCATAGCGAGTGGCAGCGCCCGGTATTCGCCTTTGAAGGCAAAGGTGCTGCAGGCGGACACAGTGCCAGCCATCAGGCAACCGCGCCAGCAACGCGACCGCAGTCTGTTGAGTAAGTCCTAAGCCATGAAAAAGCCGACCTCAGGGTCGGCTTTTTTTATACGTCGTGAACGCCCCTCATCCCTGCTACCTGTGGCATAACATCTTTCATCAACGCCAGAAATTTGCGTAAGCGGGTTGGATAATAACGAGCCCAGGGATAAACCAAATGCACGGGCAATGACGACGCATGCCAGTCAGGTAATAGCGTAATCAATCTTCCGCTGGCGATATCGTCTTCAACCATCCAGCTTGAGACAAGCGTAACCCCCAGCCCCGCAAGTGCAGCATTTCTGGCGACATAAATACTGTCGGTACTTAATCTGGGAGAAATATTTAACGTGATAGCTTCGTTACGCCGGTGGTGAAGTAACGACACGCTGTGCTGATAAAATGTATTTACCGCGATCCAGGGCAGCGCCGATAGCTGTTCAGGGTGAGTCAAAATCCCAAATTGCGCGAGAAGCTCAGGGCTTGCCACCATACTTCGCGGGACTTCAGCCAGTAAAACCGAGACCGTAGCAGGATCAACCTCAGCCCCAACCCGGATAGCGCAGTCGATATTGTCGCTGAGAAAATCAACGGTCTTATCATTCAGCATCCACTCAACAGATAACTGTGGATAGCGGGAAAGGAACTGCAGAAGCGGCTCAAGGAGTTGTTGTTGGCCGAACGCATGTGGCGCCCGAACCCGCAACGTCCCCACCGGTTCATCCTCCGTGATGTTCAGTCCGTCCTCCAGCGCCAGCCAGGCATCAATAATGTGTTTGGCATGCTGATACCCTCGCTCACCATCATCAGTCAGCTTCATTGCATGGGTGGTACGCATAATCAGCTTAACGCCCAACAGCGTCTCAAGGGATTGTAACCGCCGACTGACAGTTGCCTGGGTGGTGCCCATTTGCTTTGCTGCCGCTGAAAGCGAACCGGCCTCGACGATGCGCACAAACGTGCGCATCAATTCCACCCTATCTATACGTTCAGTTTTTATCATTTAGTCGTTATTCATACGTGTAACGTATAACTGTTTTACCACTGCGCTCGCTACCGTGCTACCGGTTGAAGGATAAAAATAGCCACACATCCCGTGATTGAGGAATCATTTGTGAACACACACACCGCACTTTCCCGTTGGGTTATTTTTGTTCTGGCACTGGGCGCTGGGTTCAGCGTTGCCGCAATCTATTATGCCCAGCCTCTTTTACCTTTAATGGGTCAGGACCTGGCCTTAAGCGTCACCGGCATGGGGCTGGTGCCAACGCTCACCCAGGCAGGATACGCGCTGGGCATTTTGTTTTTGTTGCCGCTGGGCGACCGTTATGACCGCCGGACATTAATCCTGCTAAAAAGCGTCTCTCTTGCCGCGCTGCTGTTGGCCTGCAGCTTTACCGGTCAGTTGCATTCGCTACTGCTGGTTAGCTTACTGATGGGGATGGCAGCGACCATGGCTCAGGATATCGTGCCGGCCGCAGCCATCCTTGCGCCTGAAGGCAAGCAGGGAAAAACAGTAGGTACCGTCATGACCGGTCTTCTGCTGGGGATCCTACTCTCGCGGACCATCAGCGGGCTGGTAGGTGAAGCCTATGGCTGGCGGGAAATGTATCAACTCGCCGCCGTCAGTATTGCCGTGATTGCCGTACTGATGTGGAAAATGCTGCCCCGCTTTACGGTCCATTCCACGCTGAGTTATCCGGCATTAATGTTCTCCATGGCGCAACTGTGGCAGCGTTATCCTGCACTGCGCCGGGCAGCGTTGGCACAGGGCTTCCTGTCCATTGCCTTTAGCGCCTTCTGGTCAACACTGGCGGTTATGCTCTCTGAGCATTACCACATGGGCAGTGCGATGGCGGGAGCATTTGGTATTGCAGGGGCAGCCGGGGCGCTGGCAGCCCCTATGGCAGGTCATCTGGCAGATAAAGTAGGTACCGGACGGGTAACACAGTTGGGGGCGCTGTTAGTCACGCTTTCATTTGCCCTGATGTTCTTGCTTCCGGCCCTGCCAGTACAGGGGCAGTGGCTGCTGATTGCCCTGTCAGCGATAGGCTTTGATCTCGGACTGCAATCCAGCCTGGTCGCCCACCAGAACCTGGTTTATAGCCTGGAGCCTCAGGCAAGAGGTCGTCTGAATGCGTTGCTATTTACCATGGTGTTTATCGGCATGGCGCTGGGTTCTGTACTCGGAAGTCAGGCCTATGCGCTGGCAAACTGGGAAGGCGTGGTGACACTGGCCACTTTCAGCGGCGTTGTTGCGCTGGTAATTAGACTGACCGGTAAATTACCTGTTAGCCAGACAACTGCAGCCTAAAAAAATGCCCGCTCCGGGGTGTATGTGGAGCGGGCAGACAAACATATCCAGTTTCATGATATGTTTCAAAAAGGATCGTTACCGGTTGAGCTGGAACAGTGACATTCCCTGCATATCGGTAAACGTTTTATACGATGCCTGTAGCGCAGCCTGCTGCATAACATACGAAGAAATCGCCGCATTCCAGTCAACATCAACCAGATTGCTCATCTGCTGCGTTTGACCCAACGCGCGATCGGCCCCCAGCGAGTCCAGAGCGCTAAGTTCACTGAGTTGCGTACCGAGTTCAGCACGAACAGACAGCACGTTATTCAGTGAGTTCTTCAGACCACGGTTGGATTTATCGATGGCTGCTTTGGCTGCATCTCTTGCCGCATCATCGCCTTCAATCGGCGTATTCAGGGCCGCAATAGCGGAATCCAGCATGGCGAATAAGTTCGTTTCTGACTTGCTTCCATCTGGCTCCGGAACCGCGTTGCTGGTCACCGAGTCAAAAATCTTATCCCCGGTATGACCAATCACCATTGACCGAGCGGCATCGACCTGTTGGGTAATATTTTGCGTTCCACCACTATAGGCACCATCAGTCTGGGCAAATGGTGGGGTTTCCGTTTTGTAGCCGCCAAAGATATAACGACCATTACCGTCGGTACTGTTCGCCAGATTCATTAACTGATCGCGGATCCCTTGCAAATCAGTTGCCAACGATGCCCGGTTATCATCACTCAATGTCCCATTGCCAGCATTGACAATTTTTTCCTGTGCCGCGGTAATAGCGGTCGTCGCCCGGCTTAACACGTTCTCTTCCAGTGACACTTTTTGCGTCGCGAAAGTACGCGCCAGCGTATATTGGCTGTTCTGTGCCTGAGCCTGTGAAAGCACCACGGCCTGTGATGCGGCAATCGGATCGTCAGACGGGTTGTTCACGCGTTTCCCCGTTGACATCTGCTCGCCAAATTTCAACCATTCAGCCTGAGAGTTGGTGATGCCGCGCATATTCTGCTGGTACATCATCTGAGTACTGATACGCATTGAATTCCTCTCCCTTAGCGAATATTCAGCAGTGCATCAAAGAGCGAATTCGCCGTTTGCAGTACCTGAGCGTTGGCCAGGTAATACTGCTGATAACGCTGCAAATTCCCGTACTCTTCGTCGAGGTTAACCCCGGAAATAGACTGTTGCTGATTTGAAAGCTGCGTGACCACGTTGTTTTGCGTGGTGCTGCTGGTTTTTAAGGTCGCCGTTTTGTTCCCGACATCGCTCACCAGCGTAGCGTAAGCATCGTTAAAGGTTTTATTCCCGATGGTTGCCTTGGTTTGCAGATCCAGCAGTTTCTGGCCGTTACGGTTATCGCTTTTACCTTTATCAACATTGGGATCAGTGTCATTTTTGGACACTTCAGCCATGGCGATTTTCGACTCATCGGTCACCGCCACTTTCATATTAATAATGGCGTCACCCACGGGTTTCACCGTAAAGCTGTCATTTGCCAGCGCACCATTTTTGACGGTGATTTCCAGCCCATCAAAGGACATTTTTCCGCCAGTAACCGTCGGCTTAAAGCTGGTATTGTCAGCCAGACGGGTTACCTGCCAGTCAGTACCATCAAACGTAATTTTATAGTCGGTTGCCTGCACCGACGAGCTATCCGTCATTTTAACATCAAGCGCACCGGTCCCTTTATTCTTCGTATTGCTAAGGACTGCCGGGCCACCAATATCGAAAAAGTTTTTGCCCGGGTCGCCGTTGGCATCAAAACCTTCTTTGTGCTGCGTGTTAAACGCATCAGCAAAGGCGAGGGCCAACTGACCAAGGGTATTACGCGTCTGGTCGAGTTCCTGCGAACGGAACGTCAACAGCCCGCCCAGCGAACCGGTCGTGATCAGTTTTTCCGGGATGGCAACTTCTCCGGCCACGCCGTCAACATAAGCGACGGTCGTGCGAGAGGGATCATCGCTGGAAGGTACAGCGGCCAGTTGGCGAGCATTGCTGCCTTGCACCAGCGAATAGCCATTCGCCATGGTCACGTTGTAGGTGCCGCCGTCCTGAATGCTGACTTCCACACCGACAATCTTGTTCAGATCACTCACCAGTTGATCGCGCTGATCGAGCAGATCGTTAGGTGATGCACCCGCACCAACGCCGGTCAAACGGGAGATTTGGTCGTTAAGGCTGGCAATTTGCTTCGAATAGTTGTTGATTTGATCGACGCTGGCCTTAATCGCAATATTGACTTGCTTATCCTGATCGCGCAGATATTGGTCCGTCGTTCTGAACTGATTGACTAAGCCATCAGCTTTACCGATAAGTGCCTGACGCGCCGCCGGATCTTCTGCGTTACTCACCAACGTCTGCAGGCTGGTAAAAAAGCCCTGCATCGACGTTGAGATCGAACTGGTTTTGCTGGCGAGCAGGTTGTCGATTTTTGACATTTGCTCGTAACGTGTCGTCAGACCGCTGCTCTGGTTCTGCGCCGCACGTAACTGATTAGTGATAAATGAGTCATACTCACGCTGTACGCCAGAAACATAGACACCATTGCCGACCCAGCCCCCCGCACCCAGCGTGCTGTTCGCTTGCGCCATAATTGTCGTTTGTCGGGTATAGCCGGCAACGTTATAGCTGGAGATGTTATTACTGGCAGTGTTCAACGCGGCCTGCGCTGCGCTGAGTCCACTCATCGCGTTATTAATCAAGCTGGACATGGAGGTTCCTTGTAATCCTTCAATACTCGGTATTATCGGCAGCAGGTCAGCAGACTTGAGCTATTTAAAAGAGATTATCGAGATTCGTGCTGTAGGTTTTACTCACCTTTTCGCTCATCGATTTTAGCTGCTGGATCATGCTGGTTAATTTGCGCGCATAGTTAGGGTCAGTGGCGTAACCCGCATTCTGCAATGCCTGGGCACCCTGCTCTGCGGTCGCGGCACCGGTCACCGCTGCGTAACGCGGATTGCGGGATATCAGACCGACATAATCCGACAGTGCTTCAAGATAGGAGCTATAAACACGGAATTTCGCTTTCACTTTTTTCGCCTCACCGTTTTCGTATTCGGTGGTGGTGATTTCAGTGGTCGGCCCTTTCCAGCTTCCCGAGGCTTTCACACCAAAAATGTTAAAGCTCGGCTCGCCGTTCTCCCGTCGAATTTGTCGTTGCCCCCACCCGGACTCCAGCGCCGCCTGCGCCAGAATCAGATGATGAGGAACCCCACTCTGCTGACTGGCCAGTTTTGCCGGCAGCGAAAGTTGAGCCAGGAAGTCTTTACTGTCACCCGACAGCGGCTCATCATTGCTTTCCGTCGCCCGGGGAATGGCTTTACGCACCAGTTGCGTCAGCGCCTGATTTTGATAGCTGGTCACCGTTTCCAGCGAGAACTTCATCGGCACCTGCGGCGCATCATCCGCAGGTTGCGCCTGCCCTTCGGTCATCTGCTTGACCATCATTTCAGCCAGCCCCAGACCTTTTCCTGCCGTCATCTGCTGGGCGATCTGTTGGTCATACATGCTGGTGTATAAACGCGTGGAGTCGCTGCTAAACACACCGTCTTTTGGCAACGCCTCGCGCATGCTTTTCAGCATCATTTGCACGAACATCCCTTCAACCTGGCGGGCGACCGGGCGGATATTTGCCGCCGGGTCCTGACCCGCTTTCGCTTTCAGTTCGTTCAGTGATTGTGCATCCCAGGCTGCGCTGGTCAGCAGTTTGCTATCACCAATCATCAGATAATTTCCAGTTTGGCGCGCAGACAACCCGCACTTTGCATGGATTGCAGGATAGACATCAGGTCCATCGGTGTTGCTCCCAGCGCATTCAATGCACGTACGACGTTGTTCAGGTTGGCGCTGGAACGAACGCTCTGCAACGAACCACCGCTCTGGCGCAGATCGATCTGCGTTTGTGGCGTCACCACGGTTTGTCCACCACCAAACGGTGTATCCGGTTGGCTGACATTCGCCTGGCGGTTAACCGTAATCGACAGATTGCCTTGTGCAACAGCGCAACTATCCAGCGTCACCTCGCGGTTCATGACCACCGATCCCGTACGGGAGTTAATAATCACCTTCGCATCCTGCGGCGTGACGTTCACTTCCATATTCTGGATATCCGCGAGGAAACGTACCTGCGAGCTATTGCCATTCGGGACGCGTACCTGGATCGTGCGTGCATCCAGCGCTGTTGCGCTGCCAAAGCCGCGCGAGCGGTTAATGGTGTCGGTAATTTGCTGCGCCATGGTGAAATCTTCATTATTCAGCTGCAAATTAATGGTGTTACCGCCGCCGAACTGGCTGGGTAATTCGCGTTCGATGGTCGCGCCGTTGGTAATACGTCCGCCATTGAGCTGGTTCACCTGCACGCTGCTACCACCCGCTGCGGCGCCTGCACCACCGACCAGAATATTCCCCTGCGCCAACGCATACACCTGGCTATCGACCCCTTTCAGCGGCGTCATCAGCAGCGTTCCGCCGCGCAGGCTTTTGGCGTTACCCATTGAAGAGACCACTACGTCAATGGTTTGCCCCTGACGACCAAAGGCCGGGAACTGCGCGGTGACCATTACCGCTGCCACGTTTTTCAGCTGCATATTGGTGCCGGTAGGCACGGTGATCCCCAACTGCGACAGCATGTTATTCAGCGTTTGTGTCGTAAACGGTGTCTGGGTGGTCTGGTCACCCGTACCGTCCAGCCCGACCACCAGCCCGTAGCCTATCAGCGAGTTTTCCCGCACGCCCTGCACGCTGGTCAGATCACGAATGCGATCGGCATGCGCAAAGGTGGTAGCCAGTACCAGTACCATTCCAACAAGAGTTTTAAACACTGGATACCTCGCTTACATCGGCGATAAATTAAGGAAGAAACGCTGCAACCAGCCCATATTCTGCGCTTCATTGATATAGCCGTTACCGACATATTCAATACGCGCATCCGCAACCTGCGTTGACGGTACAGAGTTGCTGCCGCTAATGGTGCGCGGGTTAACAACCCCAGAGAAGCGAATGAATTCAGTGCCCTGGTTAATGGCGATCTGTTTTTCACCCACGACATGTAAATTGCCATTCACCAGTACCTGGTCAACCGTCACAGTCAACGTACCACTGAAGGTGTTCCTGGCGTTCGCGCCGCCTTTGCCGTTAAACGAGTTGCCGCCAGAAGCCTCTACGTCGGCACGCTCATTGCCAAATAATCCCTGCAGGTAACGTGGTACCGTGTCAAACCCAAAGTTAGTTTTGCCATCACGACTGGCATTCGCCGAGGAGCTTTTGCTCGCACTGACGTTTTCCTGCAATACGATAGTCAACGTATCGCCAATATTGCGCGGACGGCGGTCTTCAAATAACGGCTGGTAGCCATAATTAATCGGCTGCGCAGACTGAAATATTGATCCATTCGCCACCGGCGTCGGGCCTGGAACTGGCTGGGCAGTCGTCGCGCCCTGCACGAGCGGAGTGGCCGGGATCCAGGCGCATCCTGTCAGTGAAACCACCAGCAGGGCCAAAATCGGGTATGGGTGAAGCGCGTATTTTCGCATTGCCTTCATCTTCAAAATCAGTGCGCCGGTGAGGCTTTCACCCCACCGGACGTCACTTTAGAGTTGCGTCAGTTTCTGCAGCATCTGATCGGTGGTCGATACCGCTTTACTGTTGATTTCATAAGCACGTTGAACCTGGATCATGTTGACCAGTTCTTCCGCCACGTTGACGTTAGAGGTTTCCACATAACCCTGGTACAACAGGCCCGCACCGTTCAGCCCCGGCGTGCTTTCGTTCGGTGCGCCGGATGATTGCGTTTCGGTGTACAGATTCTCACCAATACTTTCCAGACCGGTATCATTCATGAAGGTCGTCAGGTTGAGCTGTCCCACCTGAACAGGCGCAGCCTGGCCCTGCTGAGTCACACTGACAATACCGTCGCGTCCAATGGTGATGCTCAGCGAGTTAGCCGGAATAGTGATTGCAGGCTGCACCTGAAACCCCCCCGCCGTTACCAACTGACCGTTCTGATCCACCTGGAAAGAGCCATCACGGGTATAAGCTGACGTGCCATCTGGTAGCATGACCTGGAAAAACCCCTGGCCTTTAATCGCCACATCTTTACTGTTGTTGGTCTGCGACAGGTTGCCCTGACTGTGTAAACGTTCGGTCGCAACCGGACGCACACCGGTACCAATCTGCAAACCAGACGGCAGCGTTGTCTGTTCAGAAGACTGAGCGCCAGGCTGGCGAATCGTCTGGTACAGCAGATCTTCAAACACCGCACGCTGGCGTTTAAAACCATTAGTACTGACGTTTGCCAGGTTGTTGGCAATCACATCCATGTTGGTTTGCTGCGCGTCCAGGCCGGTTTTGGCGATCCATAATGAATTGATCATAAAATGTCCTGTATTAACTCATCGACAGCAGTTGGTTGGCACGGCCTGCGTTATCATCCACGCTACTGATAATCTTCATCTGCATTTCGAAGCGGCGAGCGCTGGCGATCATATCGCTCATCGCGGCAACCGGTTTGACGTTACTGCCTTCCAGTACGCCCGACATCACGCGGATGCTGGGGTCGGCTTGCAGTGTCGGTCCCCGGGTAGCCTGCGCTGCCGCACTCAGACGGAACATACCGTCATCACCACGTTGCACTTCACTTCCCGTCGCTTTAACCAGCTTCAGACGTCCTACTGGCGCCACCGTGTTCGCAGGATCGCCGGGGTTGAGCGCCGAAATCGTTCCGTCAGCGGCGATAGTCACTTCCGACCCTTCCGGTACCGCTATAGGCCCAGCTTCGCCGATCACCGGATGTCCCTGAATGGTCAGTTCACCGGTTGGACTCACCTGAATTGCGCCATTGCGGGTGTATCCTTCGCTACCATCGGCGGTCTGCACAGCCAACCAGCCATCCTGCTGCAAAGCCACATCCAGCGGACGGGAGGTATAATCCATCTGGCCTGGCGTCATATCGGCCCCAGGCGTTGAGGCGACCACCAGCGTACGCGTTGGCAGCGAAAGCCCTTCTACGGGAACCGCACGCAGCGCGTTGAGCTGAGCACGAAAACCCGGTGTGGAGGCATTTGCCAGGTTGCTGGCCGTCACCGCCTGTTGATTCAGCGTCTGACTGGCCGCGCCCATGGCGGTATATATTGCGTGATCCATTAAGCCATCCCGTCAGGCGCTTAGCGCAGGTTGACCAGCGTGTTAAGGATCTGATCCTGGGTTTTGATGGTCTGCGCATTCGACTGATAGTTACGCTGAGCGACGATCATATTCACCAGTTCTTTACTCAAATCCACGTTAGAAGCTTCCAACGCACCGTTGGTCAGCTTGCCGAAGTTACCCGTACCCGCGGTACCCAGCAGCGCCACACCGGAAGCCTGAGTTGCTGCCCAGACGTTATCGCCCTGAGACGCCAGACCTTCGTTGTTGGCAAAGTTTGCCAGCACGATCTGTCCCAGAACCTGTTTCTGTTCGTTGGAGTAGTTACCGACTACGGTACCGTCATTGTTAATCTGGTAGCTCACCAGATCGCCTGGTTTGTAGCCGTCCTGGTTAGTGGCAACAATGTTGTTTGCACCGGTGTTCTGCTGCATGGAGTTCTGGAAACTCATTGCGAAGGTGACGGCCGGTGCGCCATTGAGCGCAGCTGTGGTGATATTGAATGTACCGCCGCCGATTAGCGCCCCATTGGTATCAAATTCCAGCGTGGACGTCGGTGCGGTTGGTACAGCAGCCTTAGGATCGCTGCTATCAATGGTATAGACAGCCCATTTGTTATCAGGCTGTTTTACAAAATAGGCGTTAACTTCGTGGGCATTGCCCAGGCTGTCATAAACGGTGACAGGGCCTTTTTTGTTATAGCTGTCAGCATCTTTCGGATCGAACTTTGTCGTTGTCGGGATTTTATCCGACGAGTTCAGGTTGATCTGCATTGAGGCCTTGCTGGTTGCCTGTGCCGCCATCAATGTATTGGGGATCGTGATCGGCCCCGGGTTCGCACCCTGCTGAACTGTCGGCGGCGTACCGGTCGCCGGATAGCCCGTCAGTTTCAGTCCCTGCATGTTAACGATATTACGGTTTTCATCGAGCTTGAACTGACCGTTACGGCTGAAGAAAACAGAACCATTGCTGTCAACCATACGGAAAAAACCGTTCTGGCTGATAGCCACATCCAGCCCACGTCCAGTGTTGGTGGTGGTACCATCGGTAAAGTCCTGGGTAATACCCGCAACTTTAACGCCCAGACCCACTTTAGAACCGGCGAACATATCGGCAAAGGATGCCGTACCGGATTTAAAACCGTAAGTGGCGGAGTTGGCGATGTTGTTACCAATGACATCGAGGTTGGTCGCTGCAGCGTTCAGACCGCTGACCGCTTGTGAAAAGGCCATGACTTACTCCTGATAAGTGTGAAGGCTTAAATTATCTGCCGTACTTCGTCGAGGGTGGTGGTTCCATAGGTGCCCAGGTCCAGCGTATTACCGCCGTTACTGCGGATAACACCCTGCACCAGCGCAAACTGTAGAGGCTGCGCCACAAGTTGCGTTCCGGCGTTGCTGGCCGCAATCGAAACGTTATACGAACCGCTCGGCGCATCCGTGCCGTCCGTCATGGTGCCATCCCAGGTAAAGGTGTGAACGCCCGCTTTCAACCCGCCAATATCAATGGTGCGTACCACCTTGCCGTCTTTATCGGTAATGGTTGCGGTAACCTTATCTGCCGGTTGCTGCAGCTCAACGCCAAACGGTGTCGTGGTCGTCGTTGCCCCTTCTTCCGCACCTTTACCGGTCAGAATGGTGGTCCCCGGGATCATGACGCCATGACCAATCAGCGTACTGGCCTGTAACGACTGGCTGCTATCGATCTGTCCGGAGATCGATCCCAGCGTGGTATTCAATTTTTCAATGCCGCTTACGGTACTAATTTGCGCTAACTGGGTAGTCAACTCATTGTTTTGCAGCGGGTTGGTCGGGTCCTGGTTTTTTAACTGCGCGACCAGAAGCGTCAGAAAGCTGCTTTGCAGATCAGCCGCGTTGCTCCCTGTCAGCGAACTTTTGCCAGTGGCAGCATTAACACCCGACGTACTCGGGTCATTCATTTTTACAGCAACGGACATGTGCGCCTCCTTTACTGGCCCAGCGTCAGCGTTTTAAGCATCAAGCTTTTTACGGTATTGAGCACTTCAACGTTTGCCTGATAGCTGCGTGAAGCAGACATGGTGTTAACCATCTCGCCGACCACGTCGACATTCGGCATTTTTACGTAGCCATTCGCATCCGCCAGCGGATTGCCCGGCTCATAAACCAGCTTGTCCGGCGCCTGACTTTCAATGACGTCAGCGACTTTTACGCCACCGGTTGCTGCGCCTGGCGCTGCATCGACCTGAAAAACAACCTGTTTTGCGCGATACGGTTGACCATCAGGTCCGGTCACGCTATCGGCGTTCGCCATGTTGCTGGCAGCCACGTTCAGACGCTGAGACTGAGCCGTCAGCGCAGAACCTGCGATATCAAAAATATTGAGCAACGCCACGGGTTAGTTCCCTCCTTGCAGCACGTTCATCATGCCCTTGATTTGCCCACCTAACGCGGTAAGCCCCATCTGGTACTTCAGGCTGTTATCCGCAAACTGCGTACGCTCCCGGTCCATATCCACCGTGTTGCCATCCAGAGACGGCTGGTCAGGAATGCGATAGAGCAACTCCGTAGATGGCGCCGAGACAGTCTGGGCAGGAATGTGTTGTGCAGAGGTCAGCGTCAACGAAACACCGCCGGTTTCTTCCCGCCCGCGCACCATGACTTTTTTTAATTCACTGGCGAAATCCAGGTCGCGCGCCTGATACCCTGGCGTGTCGGCATTGGCAATGTTGGCCGCTAATATTTCCTGGCGTTGGGCGCGCAAATTCAGCGCTTCCTGTTGAAAACGTAAGGCGGCGTCGAGCTTATCGAGCATATCTCCTCCGCAAATGACAAAATTCAGCCGACAGCTTAAATCCCATCACGCGCGCGTTATCGCCGGAATAAACGCAAAATGCGTCGCTATTTGTTGCGTTGATGACTGCGTCACACAGGTAGAATCCTGCCACTACCTGAAAAAGCGCGAGGTTTTGATGCAAACGTTTAAACGTGGAATAGTTGTGGCAGCACTGCTGTTCAGCCCTATGACGCTGGCACAAGACCTGAATTCGCAGTTAACCGCGTGGTTTTCCCAGCGCCTGGCCGGGTTTAGCGATGAGGTGGTCGTCACTGTCCGTACGCCGCCAAACTTGCAGCCCAGCTGTGACCAGCCTGCGCTGAGCGTATCCGGCAGTGCGAAACTGTGGGGTAACTTGAACGTACTGGCCCGCTGCGCCAATGAAAAACGCTATCTGCAGGTCACTGTGCAAGCCACCGGCAACTATGTTGTCGCAGCGGCCCCTGTTGCCCGAGGAAGCGCCCTGAACGCGGCCAGCGTAACGCTAAAACGAGGTCGTCTGGATCAACTGCCGCCACGCGCCGTACTGGACATTAATCAGGTTCAGGATGCCGTGAGCCTGCGCGACCTGGTTCCGGGTCAGCCAATCCAGCTCACAATGTTGCGCCAGGCATGGCGGATAAAAGCGGGTCAGCGCGTGATGGTTATCGCCAACGGAGACGGCTTTCGGGTCAATGCCGAAGGTAAAGCGCTCAACAATGCAGCCGTCGCGCAAAACGCACGAGTGCGGATGATTTCGGGTCAGGTGGTGAGTGGAATCGTCGATTCTGATGGGAATATTCTTATTAACCTATAATAGGTTAAAGATTTTTTAGCGAGTGCCGATAGATAATCAACCAATGATTAAAGCGGGTCGCTATAGCGTAACCCCTCGATGAGGATAGAAAAAATGAGTATTGATCGTACCTCACCATTGAAGCCAGTAAGCACTGTCCAGCCACGCGAAACCAGCGACTCGCCGGTACAAAAAGCGCGGAAGGAAAAAACAGCGACGACAAACAGCACCAGCGTAATGCTGAGTGACGCTCAGGCCAAACTGATGCAGCCCGGCACCAATGACATCAACATGGAACGTGTCGAAGCGCTGAAAACCGCGATCCGTAACGGCGAGCTGAAAATGGATACCGGAAATATTGCCGACTCGCTGATCCGCGAGGCACAGAGCTACCTACAGAGTAAATAAAGTATGACTCGTTTGTCAGAAATACTTGATCAGATGACGACCGTCCTCAATGACCTGAAAACGGTGATGGATGCTGAGCAGCATCAGCTTTCTGCAGGGCAGATCAACGGTAGCCAGCTACAGCGAATTACAGAAGAAAAAAGTTCTTTGCTGGCCACCCTCGATTATCTGGAACAGCAGCGCCGCCTGGAAAATGATGCCACGCGCAGCGCCAATGATGAGATTGCCGAGCGCTGGCAGACTATCACCAGGAAGACACAGCATTTGCGCGATCTCAACCAGCACAATGGTTGGCTGCTCGAAGGGCAAATCGAACGCAATCAACAGGCAATTCAAGTGCTGAAACCGCACCAGGAGCCGACGCTGTATGGCGCGAACGGCCAGACCTCTGCGGCACATCGCGGCGGGAAGAAATTCTCTATTTGATGATTGCCTGATGGCCTTGTGCTTATCAGGCAACGCTATTCTGTTGGCCGGATGCGGCGTTGCGCCGCCATCCGGCATCGGATGTTCATTACGCCGTCCGGCGTACAAACTCTTTCACTTTAAAGCCCAGCACGGCGAGCGCAGCAAAGTAAGCGGCAATACCTGCCACCACGACGGCCATCAGACGCAACAAACGCCATAACATCGTACCTTGAGACCAGTCCGGCATCATGTAAAGCATCCCTACCAGCGCGGCCGACATCACCAGCACAGAAATCACCAGTCGCATCAGGAACCAGGCCCAACCCGGTTGGGGAGTAAAGATTTTCTGCTTACGCAACTGCCAGTACAGCAATGACGCGTTCAGACACGCTGCCAGACCAATCGACAGCGACAGCCCGGCATGCTTCAGCGGCCCGATAAACGCCAGGTTCATTACCTGGGTCATAATCAGCGTTACAATGGCAATCTTTACCGGCGTTTTAATATCCTGGCGCGAATAGAAACCTGGAGCCAACACTTTCACTACGATCAAGCCAATCAAACCAACCGAGTACGCCACCAGCGCACGCTGGGTCATGGCAGCATCAAAGGCGGTAAATTTACCGTACTGGAACAGAGAAACCGTCAGCGGTTTAGCCAGAATACCCAACGCTACGGCGCTCGGTAATGCCAGCAGAAAACACAAACGCAGGCCCCAGTCCATCAAACGGCAATACTCGTCATGATTACCGCTGGAAAAGCTTTTGGACAGTGATGGCAGCAGGATAGTCCCCAATGCTACGCCGAGTACGCCAGACGGAAACTCCATCAGGCGGTCGGCATAGTACATCCATGAAACCGAGCCGGAAGCCAGAAACGAGGCGAAAATCGTATTGATGATGAGAGAAATCTGGCTGACAGAGACCCCAAGGATCGCCGGGCCCATTTGCTTCACGACGCGCATCGCCCCGGCATCGTGGAAGTTCACGCGCGGCAGCACCAGCATGCCAATTTTCTTCAAATGTGGAAGCTGATAAACCAATTGCAGCACACCGCCCACGGTGACAGCCCACGCCAGCGCCAGCACCGGCGGATGGAAATAAGGCGCGGCAAACAGCGCGAAGCCGATCATACTGATATTCAGAAACGTGGGCGCAAACGCCGGAATGGAAAAGCGGTTCCAGGTGTTCAGGATTGCCCCCACCAGCGAAGCCAATGAGATCAGCAGAATATAAGGAAAGGTAATTCGCAGCAGTTGGGTGGTCAGTGTGAACTTATCTGCAGTATCGGCAAACCCTGGCGCGGTGACCATTATCACCCACGGCGCAGCAAGCATCCCGGCCACCGTGACGACGGCCAGCGCCAGCGTCAACAGCCCGGAAACGTAAGCGACAAACACGCGGGTGGCGTCTTCGCCCTGCTTACTTTTGTATTCGGCAAGAATCGGTACAAACGCCTGAGAGAACGCTCCCTCAGCAAAAATGCGGCGCAGCAGGTTAGGAAGTTTGAATGCCACAAAAAAGGCATCTGTCGCCATCCCTGCGCCAAAGATTCTGGCGACAATCGCATCACGCGCAAAACCCAGCACACGTGAGAACATCGTCATCGAGCTGACGGCTGCCAGCGATTTTAATAAATTCATCTATGTTGTATTCCAGACTCTGAGGCAGAACCCCGCATAATCAGCCCATTTACCGGATAAGACATAAGCGCCGGTATCCGATAATTTCGCAGTGCCTGCTGGCAACGCCTTTGCGTCTTATCAAGCCAACAAACCAGCCAAGGGTTGAAAAGAGGTGTTATTTTTGAGTTGGCATATAGTACCTGGATTACATTGAATTACTACCGCCAGATGTTACAGGGGGTTATTCCGCCATCGCCTCCCGCCACAGCATTTCGACAACGCGCTGGGCCAGTAGCGCCTGTTCGCCTGCCGTCTGCGGAACCGTCTGATTTTGCACGCACTCAATAAAATGGCGTGCGCATCCGGCAAAACCACGCTGTTCCAGGGTGGTTTGCCAGCCTGCTACCGGCTTGTGCACTACGCCTTGCCCACGTTCCTCGCGCCATTCACGCATATCCGTAACGTCAATCAGGCCACCGTCCGTCACCGCCTGCACGCTCTCGCGTTGGCTACCAGCACGGCGGTGCATACTGGTGGTTATCTGTAGCTGATCGGCAGAAAAATGATGTTCAGCATAAAGCATTTCACCGATGTCATTTGTTAACAGCGTGCCGCCATTAAGTTGAACCTTTCCTCCTGCCAGCCACAGCGCGGTGTCTATCACGTGCAGATAATCATCCAGCAGCGTAAAACGCAGATCGTGCGGCCCGACGCTGTTCGTACGGTGCTTGTCCATACGGACTGACGCCGCATTGCCCAACTGCACCTTTAGATCCTGATACAGCGGCGCAAAGCGACGATTAAATCCAACCATTAGCGTCAGTTTTTTCCGCGCCGCCAGCTCCACCAGTTGTTCAGCTTCGCGCAGATTTTCTGCCAGCGGCTTGTCCACGCAAACATGAACGCCGGCATTCAGCAATTCACTCACTACGGCGTAGTGAGTGGCGGTACTGGAATGAACGAAAACGGCATCACAGGTTGCCGCTAAATTCTGTACGGAATCAACGTATGGCATTCGCCAGGTCTCACAAATACGCTGCGCTTTTTCCCGCGAGGGAGACCATGCGCCCTGCAGCGTCCAGTCCGCAGATGCGCCCAACACTGGCAACCATGCCTTTTGCGCGATGCCCCCTAACCCGACCACGCCAATACGCAATTTTCCCACGTTAGTCTCCCAGGTGTGCCAATAACGAATCGAGCCGCTGTTTCAACTCTGCCACTTCGGTTTCCAGCGCTTCAACACGCGCCTGCAAATCTCCAGACGCCGCCTGCGGTTCATCTGCCGCAGCGAGTGACTCATCAACCTCGCCACAAAACAGGTGCATATAACGACTTTCTCGTTTCCCAGGTTCACGCGCCAGGCGGACCACATAAGGGCCATCTTCCCGGGTAGCCAGTTTCTCCAGCGTCGACTCCACTTCCGCCATATCGCTGAACTCATACATTCGGGATGCGCGGCTACGTAATTCACCCGGTGTTTGAGCGCCACGGAGTAACAGCGTGGTGATCAATGCCACTTCACCCGCGCTAAGCTTAAGATTGCCAAACTCTGAATTACAGAACCGTTGTTCGTATTTGGTCACGCGATTACCAAAGCCGCTCACCGTACGCAGAAAATGCCTTTTTACCAGGTTATCAAGCTGATCCTGCACGTCGGCTTCCGATAGATTCATCACCGGTTCACGGTTGGTTTTTTGATTACACGCGGTCACCACACCATTCACGGAAAGGGGATATTGTTCCGGTGTAGTAACCTGCTTTTCTAATAAGCAGCCAATCACACGGGCTTCGGTGGCGGTTAATTCGTATTTCATCGTCTTCTCCATTATTCAGGCCGTGCGCCTGAAACTTAGCGACCGGGGGTCCATTCTGATGTAGTCAACGCCGTCAGCACATGATCGCGCCACTGTCCATCAATCAGCAGATAGTCTTTTGCATACCCTTCTTTCTCAAAGCCGAGTCGCGCCAGCAAATCGCCGCTACGCTTATTGTGTGGCATGTAGTTCGCCATAATGCGGTGAATATGTTGCGTCCGCTGCACATAACGAATAGCGGCGGTCAGGGCTTCGTACATCAGCCCCTGCCCTTGCCACTTCTGCGCAATGGAATAACCAAGATAACAGGCGTGGAAAGATCCGCGCACCACGTTCGAGAAGTTCGCAACGCCGATAATTTCTTTTTCGTCAGGATCGAGCAACGCGAAATACCAGGCTGTGCCTTGTTTATGGAATTCAGAGATCATGCTCAGACGCGCCTGCCAGCCAGAGGGGTAGCAGTGGCTTTCATCGCGGATAGGTTCCCAGGGCTTTAAGAAATGACGATTCTCTGCGTAATAATCTGCCAGACGCCAGGCATCACGCTCATGCACCAAACGCACGACCAGGCGGTCCGTGGTTAAGCGCACTTTTGGCACGTTACTGCGATAGCCAAACATTCTATACCTACTCCTTCCCGTAACGTCTTCAATACGCAATTCGCATTACTATACCTGTGCAAATACACCGTGTGAAAAGAGCAAAATGCCATTTTTTGAATTATTCACACATTTTGATGAAAACTCTCTATCAAGACTGACTTTTGATAAAAAAATATTGTCCCGCCAAGGGTGGGAAAAGCACAAACGACACCGCAGAATAGAAGGTGCTTATCTTTTAAACTCTCCACCGAGTGACGAGTTTTTTCCCTGGAGGGGAAATGTCGCAAGTCTCGCAGGCAAGGAACCTGGGTAAATATTTCCTGCTCATCGATAATATGCTGGTCGTGCTGGGTTTCTTTGTCGTTTTCCCACTGATCTCTATCCGTTTCGTCGACCAAATGGGCTGGGCCGCCGTGATGGTCGGTATCGCACTTGGATTGCGCCAATTTATCCAGCAAGGTCTGGGGATTTTTGGCGGCGCAATTGCTGACCGCTTTGGTGCCAAACCGATGATTGTGACCGGTATGCTGATGCGTGCCGCCGGGTTCGCCACGATGGGGATTGCACACGAACCCTGGCTATTGTGGTTCTCCTGTTTCCTCTCCGGTTTAGGTGGTACGTTATTCGACCCGCCCCGCTCGGCGCTGGTGGTCAAACTGATCCGCCCGGAAAAGCGCGGGCGTTTTTTTTCTATTCTGATGATGCAGGACAGTGCCGGTGCCGTGGTCGGCGCATTGCTCGGCAGTTGGCTGTTACAGTACGATTTCCGTCTGGTATGTGCCACCGGCGCAATTTTGTTCGTTCTGTGCGCGGCGTTTAACGCCTGGCTGCTCCCGGCATGGAAACTGTCGACGGTGAAAATTCCGGTGCGCGAAGGGATGAGCCACGTGATGCATGACAAGCGCTTTGTCCTGGCGGGCTATTACATGCTGGCGGTACAGGTGATGCTGATGCTGCCCATCATGGTGAACGACATCGCTGGCTCACCGGCCGCCGTGAAATGGATGTATGCCATCGAGGCATGTCTCTCTTTAACGCTGCTGTACCCGATTGCACGCTGGAGTGAAAAACGCTTTCGCCTTGAACATCGTCTGATGGCGGGTCTGCTGGTTATGTCTCTGAGCATGATGCCCATTGGCCTCGTCGGGAATTTGCAGCAGTTGTTCACCCTGATCTGCACGTTCTATATTGGCTCGATCATCGCCGAACCGGCGCGTGAAACCCTGAGCGCCTCGCTGGCGAATGCGCGCGCACGGGGCAGTTACATGGGCTTTAGCCGCCTCGGATTAGCCATCGGCGGTGCCATCGGTTATATCGGTGGCGGCTGGCTGTTTGACATGGGTAAAGCACTGTCACAGCCAGAACTCCCGTGGATGATGCTCGGCATTATCGGCTTTATCACCTTCCTCGCGCTGGGTTGGCAGTTTAGCCATAAACGCCCGTCACGCGGCATGCTGGAACCTGATGCCTGATAGCTGACCAGACGTCCCGGACTCAATTTCAGTTTTTTCTGCTGGTGCCCGGGCCGCTGGTGCTGGATGCTGCTTTGTGTCACGATTACGCCACAAGTATCATGTTGAGGAACCCCATGAAAAAGATTTTTTTTGCTGCTGCACTGATTGTCAGCGGCCTGTTGGTTGGTTGTAATCAACTCACACAATACACGGTTAGCGAGCAAGAGATTAATCAGGCACTGGCTAAGCATAACGACTTCTCGAAAGATATTGGTCTGCCTGGCGTTGCTGAAGCCCACATCGTACTGACCAATCTCGCCAGCCAGATTGGTCGCGAAGAACCGAATAAAGTGACTCTGACAGGCGACGCCAATCTGGATATGAATTCCCTTTTTGGTAGCCAGAAAGCGACCATGAAGTTGAAGTTAAAAGCATTGCCAGTCTTCAATAAAGAAAAAGGCGCGATTTATCTGCAAGAAATGGAAGTGGTCGATGCGACCGTCACACCAGAGAAAATGCAATCTGTACTGCAAACTCTGATGCCCTACTTAAATCAGTCGCTGCGGAATTACTTTAACCAGCAACCGGCCTACATTCTGCGTGAAGACAGCAGCAAAGGCGAAGCATTGGCGAAAAAACTGGCGAAAGGGATTGAGGTTAAACCGGGTGAAATCATTATCCCGTTCACCGATTAATAAACAACAGGGCGCTAATGCGCCCTTTTTTTTCGTGCAAACGAAAACGTTTCCGCTTATCCTTTGTTTCCGGCAAAAAAGACTATCCTCAGCCGGAGCATATTAATGACTGCACCATCCCAGGTTTTAAAGATCCGCCGCCCAGACGACTGGCACCTTCACCTTCGCGATGGCGACATGTTGAAAACTGTCGTGCCTTATACCAGTGAAACTTATGGTCGCGCGATCGTTATGCCAAACCTCGCTCCGCCGGTCACGACAGTTGATGCGGCCATTGCGTACCGTCAGCGCATTCTGGACGCTGTACCCGCCGGACATAACTTTACTCCGTTAATGACCTGCTACTTAACGGACACGCTGGATCCTAATGAACTTGAGCGTGGATTCAATGAAGGCGTCTTCACCGCCGCGAAACTCTATCCCGCTAATGCAACAACCAACTCGACACAGGGTGTAACCTCGGTCGATGCCATTATGCCGGTACTGGAGCGCATGGAAAAATTGGGGATGCCACTGTTGGTGCACGGTGAAGTGACGCACGCTGATATCGACATTTTCGATCGCGAAGCACGTTTCATCGAAACGGTGATGGATCCCTTACGTCAGCGTTTAACCGCGCTAAAAGTGGTGTTTGAACATATCACGACCAAAGATGCCGCCGAATACGTGCGCGATGGCAACGAGCTTCTTGCAGCAACCATCACACCGCAGCATTTAATGTTTAACCGCAACCATATGCTGGTCGGTGGAATTCGTCCGCACCTGTACTGCCTGCCAATACTTAAACGTAACGTTCACCAGCAGGCGCTGCGTGAACTGGTTGCCAGCGGATTCAATCGTGCATTCCTGGGTACCGACTCCGCACCGCATGCGCGTCATCGTAAAGAGTCCAGTTGCGGCTGTGCGGGCTGCTTTAATGCGCCAACCGCGCTGGGCAGCTATGCCACTGTGTTCGAAGAGATGAACGCCCTGGACCATTTCGAAGCCTTCTGCTCACTCAATGGCCCACAGTTCTATGGTTTGCCGGTGAATGAGACCTTTATTGAGCTGGAACGCGTGGAGCACCTGGTCCCGGAGAACATTGCGCTGGAAAACGATACGTTGGTGCCTTTCCTTGGCGGTGAAACGGTACGCTGGTCAGTAAAACGCTAAAAAAGTGTAGCCTCCTGTTGTCAACTGACTCAGTTAACTGTATAAATAACCAGTATAAACAACAGGGGGCTATTATGCGTATTGAAGTCACTATTGCCAAAACTTCACCTTTACCAGCCGGTGCTATCGACGCGCTGGCAGATGAACTCTCCCGCCGTATTCATCATCATTTTCCGGATAACGAAGGTAACGTTACCGTTCGTTATGCCGGTACCAACAACTTGTCGGTTATTGGCGCAACAAAAGAGGACAAAGAACGCATCAGCGAAATCCTACAGGAAACCTGGGAAAGCGCGGATGACTGGTTCATCAACGAATAAAAAATGATATGCAGTGATGTTTGTTTGCCGGGTCGCCCCGGCTTTTTTATGCGTGCATCCTTTAAATCAATCTTGCATTCACCACGCTAGCAGATAATTTATATTAAACACATTGATTATCTTTTAATCAAAACACCAAAATAATTGCACAACATGCTAAAAAAAAATGAATGACATGTTGTTTTATTAATCATATAACACTGAAAACAAAAAATTTATGCGCCGCCCTCTTTAAATTTTCAATGAATACCCTTATTTATTGATATACTGAAGTTGCTTCAGAAAAAAACGCATTGAACCTCGAAAACCGTTGTCTAGTAACACGAATTAGGGGGCATGATGGAAAAGAATAATGAAGTCATTCAGACTCATCCGCTTGTAGGATGGGACATCAGCACTGTTGATAGCTACGATGCGCTGATGCTGCGTTTGCACTACCAGACCCCGAATCGTCCGGACCCGGATGGGACTGAGGTCGGTCAAACGCTCTGGTTAACCACTGATGTTGCCAGGCAATTTATTTCGATATTAGAAGCCGGAATCGCTAAAATTGAATCTGGCGATTACCAGGTAAATGAGTATCAGCGACATTAAACCTGATACATCACACCATCAAAAGGCACCTTCATGGTGCCTTTCTTATTTGCAGGTTGAATATTCCGGGTCAGTTATTTACTCTGCTATACCGGTCATACTTCAAGTTGCATATGCGTTGGCTTTATTACTCGGCCCATCCCTGGGATTCGCTGCGTCGCCGCGTGATTCGGCCTTACGGCCTCACCCCTTCGGGGGCGCTGTTCAAAACGGCCCGGGCGTTTGGTCCTGCAACTCGAATTATTTAAGGTATACTATCGCGATTGCAGAGAGAAGCGGATGAAATACGACTTAATCATTATTGGCAGCGGTTCCGTGGGCGCCGCAGCCGGATACTACGCCACTCGCGCCGGTCTCAACGTTCTGATGATCGATGCGCATATGCCACCGCATCAACAGGGCAGCCACCACGGCGATACACGATTAATTCGTCATGCGTATGGCGAAGGTGAAAAATACGTTCCGCTGGTGCTACGTGCGCAAACATTGTGGGATGAACTTTCCGCACAAAATGAAGAGCCTGTTTTTGTTCGCTCTGGCGTTATCAACCTGGGTCCTGCAGATTCGACCTTTTTAGCGACCGTGGCGCAAAGTGCCAAACAGTGGCAGCTCAATGTCGAACAGCTGGATGCAGCAGCCATCATGACTCGCTGGCCAGAAATTCGCGTGCCTGAAAACTATATCGGGCTGTTTGAAGCCGAATCCGGTTTTTTGCGCAGTGAGCTAGCCATTAAAACCTGGATTCGCCTGGCTGAAGAGGCAGGTTGTGCGCAGTTGTTTAAATGCCCCGTCACGGCAATTCATCACCACGATGATGGCGTAACGGTTGCAACAGCCGATGGTGACTACCACGCGAAAAAAGTTGTCGTCAGCGCCGGCACCTGGGTCAAGGCATTATTGCCTGAACTGCCGATACAGCCGGTGCGTAAGGTATTCGCATGGTATCAGGCTGACGGGCGCTACAGTGTCAAAAACAAATTCCCGGCATTTACCGGCGAACTGCCTAATGGCGATCAATACTACGGTTTTCCGGCTGAAAATGACGAGTTAAAAATTGGCAGGCATAACGGCGGACAGGTCATTCATTCACCTGAAGAACGTAAACCGTTTGCCGCTATCGCCAGCGATGGTTCGGAAGCCTTCCCATTCCTGCGCGCTATTTTGCCTGGCATCGGCTGTTGTCTGCATGGCGCATCCTGTACTTACGATAACTCGCCAGATGAAGACTTCATTATCGATACGCTGCCAGACCATGACAACACGCTGGTGATTACCGGACTCAGCGGACACGGTTTTAAGTTTGCTTCCGTACTGGGCGAAATTGCGGCTGAGTTTGCCCAGGGTAAACCGTCAGCCTTTGACCTGACGCCATTCAGGCTGTCCCGTTTTAAGTGATAATTGATCAATGGCCTCGTTGGTGAGGCCATTTTAAATGACAGGAATAACATTGATGCGCCGCATCTTTAACTATCTGGTTAATAATATTCGCGAGCATTTCATGCTCTACATTATTTTATGGTCGCTGCTGGCGATTATGGACGTCATATATATTATGTTCTTCTAATCTATATGCGCTGACATTAATTGACAAAAACTGATAGTTACTTAATTTCATTGCAATAAACTGAATAACATAATTTTCATCCTTCCTTGTTTTCAAGCCCTTCTCAATGGCCACTCACACTAATGATTTGATGATTGCACCTACAATCAATCAATTTTATTGAAATAAAAACAAATATCATCACCATTGTTATTTATTAGTTGCATTAATGTCTTTTACGCGCCATTTTCATTCACTTCTGAAATATCTAACGGTGTATTTATGCAATTCAATAATAGTCCACAGCGCTATGGCGTGGTGTCTGCCGCATTACACTGGCTGGTCGCTATTGCCGTCTATGGCATGTTTGCTCTGGGTTTATGGATGGTAACACTCAGTTATTACGATGGTTGGTATCACCAGGCGCCTGAACTGCATAAAAGTATCGGTGTGTTGCTGATGATGGGACTGGTTGTCCGCATTGTCTGGCGGGTTGTTTCCCCTCCCCCTGCCGCACTGAAAAGCTATTCCCGTTTAACCCGTATTGCGGCGGCATTGGGCCACCTCACGCTGTATACCCTGCTTTTTTCTATTGGCATCAGCGGCTATCTGATCTCTACCGCAGACGGTAAAGCAATAAGCGTATTTGGTTGGTTCGATGTTCCCGCCACGTTTGCCAACGCAGGCGTGCAAGCTGACATCGCCGGTAGCGTGCACCTGTGGCTCGCGTGGGCAGTGGTGGTTTTATCACTTCTGCATGGGTTAATGGCCCTGAAACATCACTTTATCGATAACGACGATACCCTTAATCGCATGTTGGGAAAATCGTCATCTGACTATGGAGCTTAAAATGAAAAAAAACCTGCTGGGACTCACACTCGCCTCTTTATTATTCACGACCGGCTCTGCTATCGCGGCGGATTACAAAATTGACAAAGAGGGACAGCATGCCTTTGTTAATTTCCGCATTCAGCATCTGGGATACAGCTGGCTGTACGGCACATTTAAAGACTTCGACGGTACATTTACCTTTGACGAGAAAAATCCGGCTGCCGATAAAGTCAATGTCACCATCAACACCAACAGTGTTGATACCAATCATGCCGAACGTGACAAACACCTGCGTAGTGCAGAATTCCTCAATGTGAGCAAGTTCCCGCAGGCCACCTTTACGTCCACCAGCGTGAAGAAAGAGGGCAACGATTTAGATATCACCGGTAACCTGACCCTGAACGGCGTCACCAAACCGGTAACACTGGATGCAAAGTTGATGGGTCAAGGGGGCGATCCATGGGGTGGCACACGCGCCGGTTTTGAAGCTCAAGGGAAAATAAAGCTGAAGGATTTCAACATTACCACCGATCTCGGTCCAGCTTCGCAGGAAGTCGAATTAATTATCTCGGTGGAAGGCGTACAGCAGAAATAACATCCTATTGATGCCGGATGAGGCTTTTGCCGCCATCCGGCATCGTGTTATTGCGCAGGATCGGGAATACCGAGCTTAGTATTTAAACGACCACGCGATTTATTAAAGATCTTATTGCCATTCTCACGTCCCGCGCGACGGCGGCGCTGCTCTTCTTCCGGCAGTTCGCTCTCTTCACAACACAGTTCACTACAGCAGCCTTTATACTTTTGCGCACAGGCTGGACATTGTATAAACAGCAGATGGCAGCCATCGTTTTTGCAATTGGTATGGCTGTCACATGCGGTACCGCACTGGTGACAATGCGAAATCACATCGTCAGAGATCCTCTCTCCCATGCGTTCATCGAAAACAAAATTTTTGCCGATAAAACGCACAGGCAGCCCCTGCTCACGCGCTTTGCGGGCATACTCAATAATGCCGCCCTCAATGTGCCAGACTTTGCTAAACCCGTTATGTTTCATCCAGGCACTGGCTTTCTCACAACGAATCCCTCCGGTACAATACATAACGATTTTTTTATCCTTATGCTCCTGCATCATTTCTACCGCTTTCGGCAGCTGATCGCGGAAGGTGTCTGCCGGGATCTCCAGCGCGTTTTCGAAGTGACCCACTTCATATTCATAGTGGTTGCGCATATCAATAAACACCGCATCCGGATCGTCCAGCATGGCATTCACTTCAGCTGCCTTCAGATAATCACCCACGTTGCTGGCGTCAAAATCAGGATCATCAATGCCATCCGCAACAATTCGCTCACGGACCTTCATGCGCAGAACCCAGAAAGATTTGCCGTCATCATCTAATGCAATATTGAGACGCAACCCGGATAATGCAGGATCAAATGCGTATAACTGTTGGCGAAACGCATCAACGTTACTTTGCGGTACACTGATTTGTGCGTTAATGCCTTCCCGTGCAAGATATACGCGGCCAAACACATTCAGTGTAGTGAACAGTTGATACAGTGCATCACGCGTTTGCTGAGGATCAGCGATGGTGAAATATTTATAGAATGAAATCGTCGTGCGCGGCTCAGATTCCGCCAGCATTTTAGCTTTGAGCGCGTCATTCGAAATGCGGTTGTGTAACACTGGCATGGTGTACGTATCCTGCAATCAGTAAAAATGAAAATCGGCCGGCATGATAAAGCAAACTTCGCCAATTTACATCCACACATTTTACGCTACATTTCATACTTCACGATAAAAACGCAACAACAATTGATGGTTTAATCACCACTCTCCCGTCGTAAATTTTAGATACGCGCAAAAAAATGCGACAATACAGGGAATTGGTCGTTAGAAGACAGGATAGACATGACGAATTTACCCAAGTTTTCGGCTGCGCTACTGCATCCGCGTTATTGGTTAACCTGGCTGGGTATTGGCATCCTTTGGTTAATCGTACAGTTACCCTACCCAGTGCTCTATAAATTGGGATGCGCATTAGGCCGTCTGGCATTACGCTTGATGAAACGTCGGGCAAAGATTGTTTCCCGCAATCTGGAACTGTGCTTCCCGCAAATGAGCGAGCAGGAACGCCAGCAGATGATGGTAAAAAACTTTGAGTCTGTCGGTATGGGCGTAATGGAAACCGGCATGGCCTGGTTTTGGTCCGACAGGCGAATATCACGCTGGACTGAAGTTATCGGAATGGAGCATATCCGGGACGTTCAGGCACAAAAGCGTGGGATCCTGTTAGTTGGTCTGCACTTTTTGACCCTCGAGTTGGGTGCACGCCAGTTTGGCTTACAAGAGCCGGGAATTGGTGTGTATCGTCCTAACGACAATCCTCTGCTCGACTGGCTACAAACCTGGGGGCGTATTCGCTCCAATAAATCAATGCTCGATCGTAAAGACCTGAAAGGGATGATTAAAGCGTTGAAGAAAGGTGAAGTGGTCTGGTACGCGCCGGATCACGACTATGGCCCTCGCGCCAGTGTATTTGTGCCTTTGTTCGCCGTTGAACAGGCTGCGACGACGTCCGGAACCTGGATGCTGTCCCGAATGTCGAATGCCTGCCTGGTGCCATTTGTTCCCCGTCGCAAACCTGACGGCAAGGGGTATCAATTGATCATGCTACCACCGGAGTGTTCACCACCGCTGGACAATGCTGAAACAACGGCGGCCTGGATGAATAAAATCGTTGAAAAATGCATTATGATGGCCCCCGAGCAATACATGTGGTTACATCGCCGCTTCAAGACACGCCCTGAAGGCTCCCCGTCTCTGTACTGAGTCTTTGTTGCAGTCCTGTGGGCTGCAACACCTTCTCTCCCCTTTTAGGTTTAACTGCTATCCGCATTGCAGCAACTATCAACCAGGCGCATAATTAGCCTGCTTATTTATATTTACTCGATAGCGCAAACAGCGCATCACACTGCGGATCGCTATGTCACCCTCTGATGTCCCCATAAACTGGAAACGCAACCTTACCGTTGCCTGGCTGGGCTGTTTTTTAACCGGCGCAGCATTTAGTCTGGTCATGCCATTTTTACCCCTTTACGTCGAGAGTCTTGGCGTAACGGGTCACAGTGCCCTGAATATGTGGTCAGGGCTGGTATTCAGTATCACCTTCCTGTTTTCAGCGATTGCCTCACCTTTCTGGGGCGGACTGGCCGATCGTAAAGGCCGGAAAATCATGCTTTTACGCTCGGCGCTGGGCATGGCCATCGTCATGCTGCTGATGGGGCTGGCGCAAAATATCTGGCAATTCTTGATCCTGCGCGCCCTGCTGGGTTTGCTCGGTGGATTTATTCCTAATGCCAACGCACTGATCGCAACCCAGGTGCCACGCAATAAAAGCGGCTGGGCGTTGGGGACACTTTCCACCGGCGGCGTTAGCGGTGCTTTACTTGGGCCACTGGCGGGCGGGTTACTCGCCGATCAGTATGGTCTGCGCCCTGTATTTTTCATCACAGCCCTGGTGCTGTTGATCTGTTTTATTCTGACTCTCTTTTTTATCCGTGAACGCTTCCAGCCAGTGAGCAAGAAAGAGATGCTGCACGTTCGCGAAGTCGTGACGTCTTTAAAGAATCCAAAGCTGGTGCTGAGCTTGTTTGTCACTACCCTGATAATTCAGGTTGCAACCGGCTCCATTGCGCCAATCCTGACGCTGTATGTACGGGAGCTTGCAGGTAATGTCAGCAATATCGCGTTTATCAGTGGGATGATTGCCTCTGTACCCGGTGTTGCGGCCTTAATCAGTGCACCAAAGCTCGGCAAATTGGGTGACAGGATTGGTCCGGAGAAGATCCTGATCGTTGCATTGGTTATCTCCGTACTGCTGCTGATCCCAATGTCATTCGTCCAGACGCCCTGGCAGCTAGGCGTGCTGCGCTTTTACTGGGTGCCGCTGATGGCGCATTGCTGCCTGCCGTACAGACCTTGCTGGTGTATAACTCAACCAACCAAATCGCCGGGCGTATCTTTAGCTACAACCAGTCGTTTCGTGATATAGGCAACGTTACTGGGCCGTTAATGGGAGCTGCTATATCGGCAAATTATGGCTTCCGTGCCGTCTTCTGCGTCACCGCTGGTGTTGTGTTATTCAACGCAATCTACTCATGGAACAGTCTGCGCCGCCGCCGGGGATCTCAGGTCCTGGGATGATTTTGTGTATTCATTCTCAACGGTCCCCCCAACATATTAATTGGCGTAATGTGGGGGATACGCAGAGTGAACTCAATAACGCTTAATATTATTCTAGCTGTTATAGTAAACCACTTTATTTCTACCTGAGTTTTTCGCATCATACAGCGCAGCATCGGCATATGATACGACTTTGTCAGCAGAATAATCATCAGATTTACTACAATATACACCGATGCTGATTGTCATTTTCTCTTTCAGGCCATATATATTGGGCTCCGCTGTTTCAGTCTCAACATTTTTTCTTATTCTTTCCGCAACAAACATTGCTTCAGCTTTATCTTTACACTTAATCAGGAGCCCAAACTCTTCCCCACCAATTCTCGCAAAAATGTCTGAGTCCCTGATCGATTTATTGACAATATCAACAATGCTCTTTATAACGTGATCGCCTTCCTGATGGCCATAAGAATCATTGATGCGTTTGAATTTATCTATATCCAGTATCATTATACAAACAGCACCTTTTACTAAAGATGATTTTAATGCCTTATAGAATAATTTTCGGTTATATATCTTAGTCATCGCATCTTTTATTGCTGAATCCGCCTCTCTCTTAAGAATAATGAACGTGTTGTACATTAATATAGATATGATACTTAAGGTGCTGATAACTTCGATTCCCCTACTGACATACCAAATATACATACTATATTCATCCAGACTCAACAGCAGAACATTCGTCAGGATTGCAGAGCAACACAGTAACGCGATGTTTTTCCATAAGATACCATGCATTTTTGTTTTCACTGACAGATACAACAAAACCATTCCCCATGCAATAATCAGTGAATATATGTAGCCAATATGCCAGTGCACCGTTTTATTGTCAGTTTTGTGACTGGTAATTTCAATCGTAACATCAGCGTTATAACTTGATAAGTTATGCGAAAGGAATGCAATTGCCAGCATAATCAACAATGCTATAATTATGTAGCATGGTTCTCTTTCTTTAGTCTCAATAACTGTAGAAGCCGCTTTATAAGCTTTCAATGATACAAAAAGTAATGCGATAAAACTAACTTGCCTAAAATAATAGAAGATAGCGATATCATTTGTGCGTTTTTCTATCAAAACGCTATCATTAATTAAATCCTGAACGATATATATAGTTTCTATAAGATAGATATTATTACTAAGGAATGCCATTCCTAATATCATCAGGTATGTTAGATCTTTCCTGCAAAGGTATTGAAAAAGCATAAAAAGAAAAACAATGCCGTACAGAAAAAATAACCCAACGATGATTATTAAATATGTTGTTTGAGGTACACTCTGCACTTCTAACTGATACTGAGAAAGACACACACCAGCAATAAAATAGCTGACTAAGCAAGTAATGTAAAAGTTCATCAACCTGCTATTGTTTGAATTACTATTATCCATAACAGCCCTGGCAAGAATCCTATTTTGCATTTTATATATTAAGCCATTACCTTTTGCAAATTAATAATTTATCATTCTTTCAATAATGACAATCTTATTTATAACGCATGTTATTATTCATTGAATGTTATGGATGTTTTCTTATACTTTGTTATACATTAACATATTTATCACATATATAATGATTAACAATATCATTTATGGATATCTAACTTAAACAAATATCGATACTTTAAGACGTAATACTCACGCGCATCACTTTTTGCCTTACTCTTTAATTTCAATTAGTTATAATAAAAAAATTATATAAATTATATTGTTTCATCCGCTATAAAGTATGGCTTGCAGTCTATTCAATCACCCCCTTTAAACTATGACATTCTCACTCATGGTGCTCCTGCATAACCGCTTGAGTTTAATACACTCCAACCGATTCTTAAAAACTTAAGGTTTGCTGTTCATGAAACGTATTGGCGGTAGGGTTCCCCCGTGTTTTTGTTGTTCCAGGAAGCACCACAACCGTGTGGTTATGGTAAGAAACACTCGATGCTTCAAGCCGTTGCATACCTGAAACTTCGCGATAAACGAATGCTTTGACAGTTCTCACCACACCACCTATATCTTTTTATTAAGCCAATCACCCATGCGATCAGGATGCGAATATGAATGCCTTGTACCCCACCCTTGAAGAAGCCATTGATGCAGCACGTGAAGAGTTTCTGGCTGATAATCCAGGTCTTGAATCTGACGAAGCCAGCGTCCAGCAGCTGAACGTACAAAAGTACGTGCTACAGGATGGCGATATCATGTGGCAAGCTGAGTTTTTTGCCGACGAAGATGATGGCGAAGGCGAATGTTTACCCATGCTGAGCGGTGAAGCGGCACAAAGCGTTTTTGATGGTGACTATGATGAGATTGATATTCGCCAGGAGTGGCAGGAGGAAAATACGCTCCACGAATGGGATGAGGGTGAATTTCAACTGGAGCCTCCCCTTGACACAGAGGAAGGCCAGACCGCAGCCGATGAGTGGGATGAACGATAGTTACTCGTAAGGCCCATGGTGTATATCGAGCGGTAATAGCAACGTATCAAACACCAGCGAAAACGGCAGATCCAGGATGGTGACGTAACGCCACGCAGAGTCCCGGACATCCCATTGCACGCCTGGATAGTATTGATTTCCGTGTCCTTGTCCGGGGATCGTCCGGCTAATAATGCTGCCGCATCCGCTCAGAAGAAAGACCATCATTCCCACAGCCAGTATTCGCACTGGATACCTCATGACTTTTATATTCAGTATAAAAAAATACCGGCTCCAGGCCGGTATTTTTACGTTTCACACGCTTATTTTTTCCTGAGTGCCAGTGGGTTCAGGGAGATCCCCTGATAATAATTAACCCATGAAGAATACTTATCTGGTGAATTCCAGACGCGATAATGTAAACGCGCCATGGTCACCGGATCGCTCAACAGAACCAGGCGACGATCGCGATTCAGTTTCTCCGGCGTCTCATTCAGCGCCTGCTCGACATGGCGATCACGTGCGATTTCAAGCACGTTACTCGCACGATGGCGCGCGGTAGCCATTGCCGTTGCCAGCGCGTTAAACGACGGGTTAAACACAGCGTGCATGAAACCGTCATCCAGCGAACGATTACGGTTCAACTCCAGATAGTTATCCGTGTCCACCAGCACCTTCGGCGGAGAATACTCTTCCGGGATCAGGAACAGTTTCCAGCGTTTGGTACGTAACCCAACCGTTGAACGACTGGAAATGACGGAAACAAACGGCGACAGGATTAGTGAAAAGACAATCGGAGCCAGCCAGAACAGGAAACGCAGATCCAGCCAGGCCATCCCTACTGCCCACACCAGGCCCAACAACAGCTGAGATCCGTGGCGCATAAACGCCTCGCCCCACGGAGTGGAGTCGTCATCGCGTTGCGGCGAATTCCACACCACTTCCCATCCGAGGAAGGCACTCACCACGAAAACGGTATGGAACAGCATACGCACCGGCGCCAGCAGCACGGAGAACAGAACCTCCAGCAGCAGCGACAACGTGACGCGAATAAATCCACCGTACTCTTTCGTGCCTTTGCACCAGATAAGCAAAATACTCAGCAGCTTCGGCAGGAACAACAGCACCATCGTTGAGGCAAACAACGCGATAGCCAGCTCAGGGCGCCACTGCGGCCAGACCGGGAACAGCTGACGTGGTTGCAGGAAGTACTGCGGTTCCGTCAACGCATGGACCACCTGTAATGCGGTCGACAACGCGAGGAACATGAACCACAACGGTGCTGACAGATAGGACATCACACCGGTCAGGAACACCGCGCGATGAACCGGGTGCATCCCTTTAACCAGGAACAGACGGAAGTTCATCAGGTTACCGTGGCACCAGCGACGGTCACGCTTGAGCTCATCCAGCAGGTTCGGTGGCAGCTCTTCATATGAACCCGGCAGATCGTAGGCAATCCACACGCCCCAGCCCGCACGACGCATCAATGCCGCTTCCACGAAGTCATGGGAGAGGATCGATCCCGCAAATGAGCCTTCGCCCGGCAGCGGTGCAAGCGCACAGTGTTCAATGAACGGTTTCACACGAATAATCGCGTTATGACCCCAGTAGTGCGACTCACCCAACTGCCAGAAGTGAAGTCCGGCGGTAAACAGCGGGCCATAAACGCGGGTAGCAAACTGCTGGCAGCGCGCGTACAGGGTGTCCATACCAGACGCTTTCGGCGAAGACTGGATAATCCCGGCATTCGGGTTCGCTTCCATCAGGCGTACCAGACCGGTCAGACAGTCTCCGCTCATCACGGAATCAGCGTCCAGCACCACCATATAGCTGTACTGGTTGCCCCAGCGACGGCAGAAGTCATCAATGTTACCGCTTTTACGCTTCACACGACGACGACGACGACGGTAGAAAATCTGTCCTTCGCCCTGCACTTCGGCAATCAGCTCCATCCACGCCTTTTGTTCCGCAACGCAGATATCAGGATTGTAGCTGTCACTCAAAATGTAAACATCGAAATGCTCCGCATTCCCCGTGGCTTTAACCGACTCCCACGTAGCGCGCAAGCCCGCGAATACGCGGTCAACGTCCTCGTTACAGATAGGCATGATTAGCGCAGTGCGGTGCTCAGGATTCAGCGGCTCATCCCCTACCGTTGAGGCAGAGATACTGTACTTGTCACGCCCAATCAGCAACTGCAGGAAGCCCATCAGCGCGGTCCAGAAACCGGCTGATACCCAACAAAAAAGCACGGCAAACAGAATGAGGATACCGGTCTGTAGCACATAAGGCAGCAACTGCATAAAGGAAACCCACAGGTTCTGCCCCATCATATCTGCTGGATTAATGAACGCCCATCCCTGATAAGGAAGGATCGTCTTCATATACCAGGTCGCTACGACCGTTTGCGCCAGCGTTAAGATCAACAGCGTATAACGGCGGATCGTGCCGACGGTACGCCATTTCTGCTCACTTTCTTGTTCTTCTTTCGTCAAACGAGAAAGGTAACGCGGTGTGACATCGCGCCCACGCAGGCGATCCCAAAAACGGCCAACCGGGTTAGTACGCCAGGGATCGGGAAACATTGAAGTACGTGTCGCTTTCGGCATTGCCTGCAGCTGGTCACGCCCTTCATCATCCTTTATCAACTGATCTTTGGCCAGAGAGTCTGGCCAGGCTTGCTCAAGGCGAGCTTTTACAGAACCCTGCGGTGAATCATCTTCGCGCGAGTAAGTACGGTGCTCGGCATCCAGCGCCTGATGAACAGCGCGGATGTCAGTTTTCGGCAGTGCCGCTTTTTCGATATCCGAAAGCGGCATTGCGTCAATATACTCAGTTGTCTTATTCATTGGCAGGTAACTGGTAGCTCCAGGTTTCACTCAACGGCTGATCGGCATTGGCCAACGCAGCACGCATTTCAGTGGTTTTCTTCGCATCTTTCACTTTCACGCGCAGCATCAAGCGCCACCCTTTCGTAACCGGGTTGTAACGCACGGTGCTTTCCACGATTTCACCGTTGTCGCCAATGCTGGTTTGCGCGGTAATCGGGGTGTCCTGCGGCAGCTTTTTCATTTCGGTGCCGGTGAAATCCACCACAAACGCGATAGTGCCGTCAGGCTGACGAATAAGATTAGATTGTTTGACATCCCCTGTGGAACGGCGAGTCTGCTGCACCCAGGCATTTTCTGGCGCATGAAGCTTATCTTCATCGCGCGTAAACGTCAGGGTGTACTTAAAGTTCATCTCTTTACCTGCTTCCGGCAGTTGATCCGGAGTCCAGTAGGCAACGATGTTATCGTTTGTTTCGTCGTTAGTGGGGATCTCAACTAATTCAATTTTGCCTTTACCCCAGTCGCCTTTTGGCGTGATCCAGGCACTTGGGCGCAGGTCATAACGGTCGTCGATATCTTCGAAACGGGAGAACTGACGTCCACGTTGCAACAGGCCGAATCCTTGCGGGTTTTCCATCGCAAAGCTGCTCACCGCGAGATGTTTCGGGTTATTCAGCGGACGCCAAATCCACTCGCCGTTACCAGCATGGATAGACAATCCGTTTGAGTCGTGCAGTTCCGGACGATAATTTGTCGTCGGAGATGGCTGGTTCGGTCCGAACAGGAACATACTGGTTAACGGAGCTACGCCCAGCTTGCCCACTTTATCGCGCAGATAGACTTTGGACTGAACATCCACAACCGTGTCACGGCCTGGAATAATCACAAAGCGATACGCCCCGGTTGCACGCGGGGAGTCCAGCAGGGCATAAATGGTTAAACGTTTGTCAGTCGGTTTTGGACGTTCGATCCAAAACTCACGGAAGCGGGGAAACTCTTCACCAGAAGGCAGTGCGGTATCTATCGCGAGACCGCGCGCAGACAGCCCATAGACCTGGCCTGCACCAAGTACGCGGAAATAGCTGGCGCCGAGCATGCTGACGATTTCATCGTTTTTGTCTTTGCTGTTGAGCGGATACAGTACCTTAAACCCGGCGAAACCGAGATCTTTTACCGTGTCTTTATCGTGCTGCACATCGCCAAAATTAAAATAATCCGGGCTGTATTTGATTTTTTTCACCGCAGTTGCGGTAACTTCGTTGATCTTGACCGGCGTGTCGAAGTACATACCCTGGTGGTAGAATTCGAGCTTAAATGGGGTCTTAAGATTGCTCCAGTATGCTTTGTCGCGATTAAACTGGATCTGCTGATAATCCGCATATTTCATGTCGCGGAAAACGGAGGGCAAGTTACTTTTTGGCGCCTCGTAGCCTTTATCGGCTAAGGATTGAGCTTGCTTTGCAACATCATCAATACTGAACGCCCAGCTCGATGATGTATACAGCGTTAACATTACTGCTGCACCCAACCAACGCATTTTCATCATTTGTAGTTTATGTTTCATAATTAGTAAGCACTTCCCCCTTTGTGTGCTTATATTGATCCGATCCATTTTAATGGATAATCGGGTATTCCGACAACTGAATCCCTGTATTGTTCGCGTGCTGGCTCATGGTTTAAGCAGGTTCGCCTGCCTGTTTTCACTTTGAGTGCTTATCCTGGAGACAGGTTGTTGGACTTCGTGTAGGGTTGCCTTCGAATGTAACCATAATTCGTCTTAGGGATAAGACGAAAAGTCTGAGAATACGTAACTGTCTATGAGCTCTGTATCTCCACCACGTGAATATTTTCTGGATTCCATCCGTGCCTGGCTGATGTTGTTGGGGATTCCCTTCCATATCTCGCTGATCTACTCCACACATACCTGGCATGTGAACAGCGCAGAACCGTCATGGATATTGACCCTCTTTAACGATTTCATACATGCATTTCGCATGCAGGTCTTTTTTGTTATTTCGGGTTACTTTTCATACATGCTGTTTTTGCGCTATCCCTTAAAGCGGTGGTGGAAAGTGCGTGTTGAACGCGTGGGGATCCCTATGCTGACCGCCATCCCGCTACTCACACTGCCGCAATTTATCATGCTGCAATATGTGAAAGGCAAAGCCGACAGTTGGCATACTCTCAGTGGGTACGATAAATACAACGCACTGGCATGGGAGCTGATTTCTCATCTGTGGTTTTTACTCGTCCTTGTCGTTTTAACAACCGTGAGTATGTGGGTGTTTAGCCAAATGAAACACCGGTTGACGAGCCCCGATGGCGTCAGCACGTCCACGATATCGATGACAAAGCTGACGTTGATCTTTTTGTTGCTTGGCGTCGGATACGCCGCCGTCAGAAGAACAATTTTTATCGTCTACCCGTCTATTCTCAGCGATGGCATGTTTAATTTTATCGTCATGCAAACGCTGTTCTATGTGCCGTTCTTTATGCTCGGCGCGCTGGCGTTTATCAATCCGCAGTTGAAAGCACTGTTCACAACGCCCTCTCGCAGCTGCACGTTAGGCGCGGCATGCGCTTTTATGGCTTATCTGCTCAATCAACGCTATGGAAACGGCGATGCCTGGATGTATGAAACCGAATACGTGATAACAATGGTGATGGGACTGTGGATGGTTAACGTCGTTTTCTCGCTCGGCCACCGTTTATTGAATTTCCAGTCAGCCCGTGTCACCTATTTTGTCAATGCATCACTGTTTATCTATCTGGTGCATCATCCGTTAACGCTGTTTTTCGGCGCCTATATCACACCGCACATTACATCAAACCTGCTGGGTTTTCTCTGTGGGCTGCTGTTTGTTGTCGGGATTGCGGTAATATTGTACGAAATCCACTTGCGGATACCGGTGCTGAAGTTCCTCTTTTCAGGGAAACCCATCGTTAAGCAGGATAAAAGCAAGGCCATTGCCGGATAGCAGGCCTGTCATTGCATGGTTCAGAGCAACCATTCAATCGGTAATACAGAGGCCAGCCTCACCAGAACCCGCTTCCAGAATCATGTGGCGGGTTCTTTTTTCACTACCCGCTCACTGCCGCCAGGACAATCTACCCAGTTTATCCGACCCCAGCGGTCCAGGCGCAATTGCCAGGCCACATCACGCTGGCTTTGCATAAAGCGTTTATGAATCAATGACGCCAGCACTTCACTCTCAATCACAAATCCCATTTCCGTATTGAGCAACGTTGAGCGCGGATCAAAATTAAGCGAGCCGATGAAGACTTTGCGGCCATCAATGCTGAAGGTTTTCGCATGCAGACTAGAGCCTGAATTGCCGGTCAACCCGCGATCGTGTACCACCGTACCGCGATCGCGGGTTGGTTTTAGCTCATACAGTTCTACACCATAGCGCAGCAATTTTTTCCGCCAGCGCGCATATCCTGCATGCACAATTGCCACATCATTCGCGGCCAGCGAGTTAGTTAAAATAGCAATCTTTACCCCTTTTCGGACCAGGCGCAGGAGTTGTGCGACTCCGGCACGTGTCGGCACAAAGTAAGCGGAAATAATATCAATACGCTCAGTGGGTGAGCCCATGACGTCAAACAAACGCTGCGGTAATAGCGAGTGACGCGGCGCTTTCCCCTCTCCTTTTGCCGGATCGTCACTGAGCAGGCGCGTTTTGGCCCAAATCAGCGACAGTGAACCCTGGTCAAGATGCGTCATAAACTGGCTGGTCTCCAGTTTGTGCAAATAGCGTCGGGTAATATCGTCGTTATACCAGGATTCAGGCAGTTCAATGCGTTGAGTCGTTTCTGGTTCAGACAACTCCAGGACTCTTTGTAACGTTGAAACTGACTGACATTGCCAGTATCGCTCAAAATCATCCGCGACCTCTTTCACCACTGGACCGATGGCCATCACGTCAAGATCGGAAAACAACGGTTCTTCACCCGCACCGAAATAGGCATCTCCGATATTACGCCCGCCGACCAGCGTCACTACACCGTCCGCGGTATAACTTTTATTGTGCATGCGGCGATTGAGCCGGGCGAAATCGGTTAAATACCCCAATGCGCGAAGGATGCGAAATGAAAAGGGATTAAACAGGCGGACTTCAATATTTGGATGGTTATCCAACAGACGCAGCGTGTCATCAAGGCCCGGAGTGTTGTTATCATCCAACAGCAAACGAACCCGTACCCCGCGTTTCGCCGCGGCCAGCAGAACAGAAAACAGCAGCAGCCCGGACATGTCGTTCTCCCAGATGTAATACTGCACATCCAGCGTTCGTTCCGCCATTTCTGTCAGCCGATAACGGGCTGCGAAAGCATCCAGACTGTCATCCAGTGCCAGAATGCCGCACTGGTCCGGATGGCTTGCGCACAATGGGGTAATGGCACGCTCAAGTCGCGTCATATCAGGCCGTGTTATCATCGCCTTGTTGGGTGAGTAATCTCTTGTATAACCTGGCATTTTCCTCATCAAAACACACGAAGTAGATTTGATCAGGTAGCGCACGGCGGGTGATAAATTTTTGCACCGTATTCACCGCAATCTCCGCCGCCGCTGCACGTGGATATCCGTAGGCTCCGGTGCTGATAGCCGGGAACGCAATAGATTGATAGCCATTGGCCAGTGCCAGTTGTAATGAATTGCGATAGGCCTCTTCAAGGCGTTCTGCTTCATGATGATCGCCGCCCTGCCAGACGGGCCCAACAGTGTGGATCACCGCTTTAGCGGGAAGATTTCCCGCCAGGGTGATAACCGCATGGCCGGTTGGGCATTCGCCCTGTTGCTGTAATACCTGTTTGCAGGCCTCCAACAGTGCAGGTCCAGCGACGCGATGAATCGCTCCATCAACGCCACCGCCGCCCAGCAACGAGGAGTTGGCCGCATTGACAATCACATCAACGGCGATTGTCGTAATGTCGCCCTGTAAAACATGAACACGCGATTGCATAAGTTCCCCCTGACAAAACACTCTCCGTTAAGTGTACAGCAGGGTTTTCTATGAAATCTCACTTTTTAACTATACAGGTGCATATCTACGCCAGAACGATTCATTTATATTCAATATTAAGAATTGCCAGATTTTTCTGTTCATTAAGGTACTGCATTCTCATACTGGCAATTTGCTGGAGGCTTTCAGGGGCCATCGTTATCTGTTGTGTGTTATAGCGACTACTCCGTAACTTGCCATCACGTATACATGACACTTCAATCTGCTGTTGTTGCGAGCTCACATCACAAGGCGATTCAACTATTGCGCCACGAAAATGGATAATCCCGCCAGATGTGATTTGCTGCGCCGTTGCGGGGAAGATAAAAAAAGAAGTAACACATAAACTGGTACTTAAAATACGTTTTAATAAGGTGCTCATAAGGGTTCCTCAATGATAAACCATCCTTGAGGGATCGAAGTGATCCTTCACCGCTGCGATTAACGACCAAATAAAAACGTTTTCACGTCTCTATATTCATAGAACAGCACCGCTTTCCCAGCCACACCTTTAAAGCAAATACAGCAAAAAATCATGAGCGATTGCTTGAATCAGGCCACTGCTGGGACAGATGCAATGACTGCCCATCCGAAACGGTAACGACAATGTTGACCGTATCTTCAGGTGAAATATTAAAGCTCAGTTTTGTTAATTCAATCGGCCGATTAGCAGGGATCGACAGGCTTGTTTTCTGTTGCGTTTGGCTTTGCCCCCCCGACCCTTTACGTATGGCAAGAACTTGTACCTCGCACACGCAGGGTTGCGATAATGTCACCTGCGGAATAATGGTATACATCTCACCTTGCTGGGTTGTATTAAAGGTTATTTGATTTGAAAGCGCGGCAATGAGTAATAGCGTATGCATAATATGCTCCCGAAAAAAAACAGGGCTTTCGCCCTGTTTATTATCAGTTATAAAACTGAATTAGTGCTGGTTAGCTGTCGCATTGTTGCCATAACCAACCTGCTGAATCAGAACATTCGAGTCAGATGCAGTCTGATTAACCACCGCACCATTACGACCACCGAACTGAGTTACACTGATGTCAGCATTTTTTGCATTCCACTGATTGATATCAGCGCTGTTCTGGAAGCCAGTCTGTTTCAGGCTAATGGTACTGTCATCAGCACCTTGCCCGACGGTAGCACCGTTACCATGTCCGTGTTGTGTGATGGTCACGTCTGATTTACGTGCATCACTTTGCAGCGCATTCGCAACGTTACTTGACCCATATTGGTAAATACTCAATGAAGAGTCCGGGCCATAATTACTACCGCCACCATGATGATTGCCGCCCCATTGCGGAACAACACCAGCCAGAGCACTGCCAGAAACTACGATTGCTGCGAATGCTGCCACTTTTAAAAGTTTCATGGTAAACCCCCATCGGATTGATTTAAACGTCGTTTACGGATTAGCGTTGAGTAACGCGAATTGCCATTTGCGACTGTCTCTGCACCACAACTGCTGTTTTTTGTGTACCGTACTGGGTAATATTTGCTTTATTACCAGAACCTTTCTGGATAATCATCGCTGTATTACCGTAAGAACTTTGTTTAATACTCGCATCATTGGAGCTGCCCGTTTGATCAATATATGCAAAATTATATGATCCTGTCTGATCTGTTCTCGCCCGGTTACCTGAACCTTCTTGCGAAATGACCGACAATAACTTGCTGCCCTCCTGGCGAGTATTTGCACTGTTAGCAGTGCCAACCTGACCAATAATGGCTGCCTGATTAAATGAAGACTTACTTAATTCATTTACCGCAAAGTTATATTCTGAATTAGCTAAATCATAACTGGTTGCGGATGCAATCCCAGGCACACCCAGTATTGTAAACATCATAAATAACAACTTGTTTTTCATGCTGTCACCCTGGACCTGGTCGTACATGAAGTTAAATTAATTACCACTCAAATTGTTGTTAACATGACTTACATTTGTTAACGCCACGTTACGATGAAGAGTATGTCCGTTGAAACATTTTAAATAACTCACCCGCGAGTGGTATTTTGATATCCAGATTCACCCCAAAGTACTAATTAACAGTGAATAACACCGCTACAGGTATAGGTTTTATTTTTATTTCTCAATCAGAAATGAATTTCTATGCAGTCACTGAAAAAGTGCATTTTCCGCGATTTCAGGGCTTCGCAGCACCGTGTCGCGATAGTCATCGATGCAAGTCGTGACAAAGGTCAGTTTTTTCCTCTTAAAATTGTCCAACGTAAAGTGGGACAAAGAATTTAGAATTCATTAGAAATCTAAAACTCGCCAATCATTAATTAAAACCTTATAAATCAATAAATTATTATAATTTGTATGATTTTTTAAATCTATGCAGTAACGGTAAAATGTACAACTTTCCTATCAAATCTAAACTCCAATAAAACCTAAAAATCACATTTTAATATATAATTTTACATCCTGTTACATGCTTAACACTTGCTTTAAGATTTGTAATAGCTAGATTGAAATCAGTTGAAGTCCATTTGTTTTAATATTTTCACCCCTTTGGGTCGATATTTTATTTCTACACAGCAGTGCAACATCTGTCAGTACTTCTGGTGCCTCTATTTTAGTAGAGACAGCTGTCAGGTGTGCGACTAAAAAGTGGAGTTTCATCATGTTTAATGAAGTCCATAGCATTCATGGTCATACATTATTGTTGATCACGAAACCTTCTTTGCAGGCAACTGCATTATTACAACATTTAAAACAATCACTGGCGCTAACCGGAAAACTACATAATATTCAACGTTCTCTGGGTGATGCTGCCAACTTACTGATTTAGTGTATGATGGTGTTTTTGAGGTGCTCCAGTGGCTTCTGTTTCTATCAGCTG
>NZ_JAOWIG010000090.1:0-4939 GCF_030332245.1 Citrobacter sp. Cy070 | reverse complement strand
GCGGCGTACTTCGCAAAGCTGTCCGACTGAGGTACGCCTTTATCCGTGACAACACCCATTGCTGGCCTGTCCGACTGCTTTGTCGGGTGCTGGATGTGCATCCGAGTGGTTTTTACGCCTGGCTTCAGCAGCCGGATTCACGGCGGCATCATGCTGACCTGAGGCTGACGGGGCTGATAAAGCAGTTCTGGCTGGAGTCGGGTTGCGTTTATGGTTATCGCAAGATCCACCTCGACCTGCGAGATACCGGACAACAGTGCGGAGTTAATCGTGTCTGGCGACTGATGAAGCGTGCCGGGATAAGGGCTCAGGTCGGGTACCGTAGCCCACGGGCACGTAAGGGTGAAACCAGCATCGTGACGCCCAACAGGCTCCAGCGGCAGTTCAACCCGGAAGCACCGGATGAGCGTTGGGTAACGGACATCACCTACATCCGGACTCACGAAGGCTGGCTGTATCTGGCTGTGGTTGTTGACCTGTTCTCGCGCAAAGTTATTGGCTGGTCAATGCAGCCCCGGATGACAAAGGATATTGTCCTGAATGCACTTCTGATGGCCGTGTGGCGACGTAATCCTCAAAAGCAGGTGCTGGTTCATTCTGATCAAGGCAGTCAGTACACAAGCTATGAGTGGCAGTCGTTCCTGAAATCACACGGGCTGGAGGGCAGTATGAGCCGTCGCGGTAACTGTCATGACAACGCAGTCGCAGAAAGTTTTTTCCAGCTACTGAAACGTGAACGGATAAAGAAAAAGATCTACGGAACGCGAGAAGAAGCTCGCGGTGATATTTTTGATTACATCGAAATGTTTTATAACAGTAAGCGTCGGCATGGTTCGAGTGATCATATGCCACCAACTGAATACGAAAACCAATATTATCAGCGGCTCGGAAGTGTCTAGATTATCTGTGGCGATTCAGTCAGCCACGGGGAAGCCTTACGGGATGCAGCTGTAAGGGGAGTGGGGATTGCCTTTCTTTCAGCATGGCTGGCCGGAGACGAAATCGCTAAAGGGGAACTGAGGATTATACCTGTTAAGCCCCCAGTATGATGCCCCGGTTACGGCGCTGTGGCCTGCTTCATAAAATCTCTCATCCCGGATCCGGATGGTGGTAGACAAACTGAACGCGGCGCTCAATAAGGAGACAGCCCGACCCGGTTGTGATTGATGCCGGAGCGAGACAATTTAAGAACAAACCGCCCCCGGTTAGAAGGATCGTTTCGCCCGGCAGGAAAATATACTAGCACCAACAAGAACTTTCTGTCAGTGCCAGTCCCCGACTCATTACCACCAGTCTTTTTTTCACCGCTGCGAAGCAAGGGGCGCTATGCCCCCGGCTATGTAGGGGTAGATTTTTTCTCCTGTGTGCTTTTTGTTCTCCATATCTGCTTCCGGTTAATCGTTTCCCTGCACAACCCGTCCCGCAAGGGTGAAGTGCACGCATGCTGCGCCCTTGCGGGCCAGAACGATGCCGGGAAAGCGAACCGTCAGGCGATACGAAGACGAAAATCACACCACTGACGGAGAAAAACCATGATGACTTCCCTGCATACCCAGACCAGCGCCCCTAACACCGCAGCGGCGACCAGCGTATCCCCGCTGGACCTGTCAGGCTCCTCAAAAACGAAATTGTCTAAAAGCAGAACCGATATTTATCAGACCGTCACCGACAGCATCATTGCGGCGCTTGAAGCGGGTGTTAAACCATGGTCCTGCCCGTGGCAGCGCGTACCGGGCATGTCAGGATTACCTTCAAACTACGCGACTGGTGCTGCTTATAGTGGGATGAATATCATGTTGTTGTGGAGCAGAGCGTCAGAACAGGGATTCAAGGATTCACGCTGGATGACCTACAAACAGGCAAAAGCGGAAGGTGGGCAGGTACGCAAGGGAGAACACGGTACGACCGCCATTTTTTACACCACGCTGGAGAAGGAAAATGACGACGGAGAAACTGATTATATCCCGATGCTGAAGACGTTCACCGTGTTTAACGTTGAACAAATTGACGGTTTGCCTCTGACAATGGAAACAGTCAGCCCGGAAGCAACCTTTGACCCTTTGCCGCAGGCTGAAAATCTGTTCCGGAAGAGCGGCGCAAATATCATTGAGAAAGGACAAAACGCCTTTTTCAGCCCCTCAAACGATGAGGTCTGGCTGCCGGAGCGTCACCTTTTTTCTGATGCTGCTAATTTCTACGCCACCGGCCTGCATGAGTTGGTGCACTGGAGCGGTGGTAAAAGCCGTCTGAACCGAGAAATGAAAGGGAAGTTTGGTAGTGAAGGGTATGCAGTGGAAGAATTAGTCGCTGAGTTAGGAAATGCATTTTTGATGGCAGATCTGGGGATTGTCGGAGAGGTTCAGCACGAAAGTTATATTGCTTCCTGGCTGAAAGCACTGAAAAACGACAAGCGCTATATTTTCAAAGCCGCCAGCGCGGCATCGAAAGCGCATCGTTATCTGATGGAGAAGGTCTGAACAGAAGAATAAGACGCCGCAAGGGAATGCGGGTTTAACCTGATATCGGGACAGGCGGAGTGACAGGGGGTTTCAATTTCCCTGCGAATTTTCCGGGCATACTATGTCCGGAAAATTCGCAGGCTGCGGGTTCGGGCGGCAAAGAGCCCGCGCATCCCGCAAAAAGAATGTTAACCCAGTGATTACGCTACTGGCGCAGCTTAGATCCTATGTTGTTGGGGTGCTGCGCGTTTAAGCAGGAGTCAGTGACTCCCACAGGAGGACCTACATCAGGCTCTGGTTGAAGGGGACAGGTTAAGAAAGGATTATTTTATCCTGGCGGCCATATTATCGGCCTCTGCCCCGAGGGAGTGTAAACGCTGCGCCAGAATGTCCACGCTTTCTTCGAGTTTATGACTCTGTTGCTGAATATCCTCCATCGTTTCTGATAAAATCTCATGGAGCAAAACAAAATTGGCGTGGAGGGCATACACAAAATCGTTGCCGCGTATCAGCAGTTCTTCGCGTGGCATGCCTTGCTGTGCGGAATGAGTCATCCATGTGACGAGTGCTTTTGCGCACATTTCAGTGAGTACGTCCGAAAGTGGGTCGGCCTTTCTGTTCATTTTATTGTCCTTTCTGATTTTAAATCAGTTGGTTGCCAGGAAATACGCTCAGTTGAGCATCCCTGTCGTCCAGCGAGGTCTAAAAATTCGCGAGAGGGCTGATGTTCGACGTTTGTTGGGCTGGGTAACCCCCTCCGGAGGTCTTTATCCTGCGTACATCCACGATAGGGGCCGGCATTTTAGTCGTGGTTGGTAGATGCTTGTTCCAGTTCATCCAGGGTACGGAACAGAAACATTTCCCGATTTTTCGCATCAAACGGAACGGGAACATGGTTTCTCGTCACCGTCCTGATGCTGCCAAACAGCCTGACCAGCGATTCTTTAGTTTTATCATCCGGCATAACATACATCGCATAGTGCCAGCGTCCGGCGTCGCTGGCGGCCAGATGGCTGTTAATGATGCTGATGTAGCGGGCGCGGGTTTTCAGCGAGCGCTCTGTTTCCACCGCAACGATGGCACCGCTGCTTAAGGTAATAATGCCGTCCGGTCGGTGCCGGACACCGGGATGCCGCGCCATAAACGCCCCCCGGTCGCCGTTCAGCCAGCCTGTGCCGCCTTTTTCCTCAAGGGCGATTCTGACCCGCTGGTTTAACAGGCGATGCTCCAGCGTCCAGTATTTGAGCCTTCCCGGCTCAAAATAGGCGGGAAAAACCGGGTCATCCGCGTTAACCACCCTTGCCAGACCCGGCATGGTGATCCCCCACAATGCCTTTGTCCCGGTCAGTACCGGATATTCATGTTTACTCAGAAATCCCAGCACCACCGCTCTATTAAGCAGGTTATACATCGCATGGTTATGTCTTCCTTTATAGCCGACAACTTTTTTTAAGGTATGGAAATCAGAAAATGTTTCTTCCTTAAGAAAACTCAGTAATGTCTCCATTCTCCGGTTTGCGGCTTCATTTCTTTCAGCAACATTATGAATAAGCATTAATGGCCTCACAGGTTAATGGAAGGTTTGTGAGTCTGATTGTTTTTTCCGGTATACAGCGGGTTTTTATGCTCAAACGAAAGCAGGTCGATATATTGCTTTTTTGCCGGTATGTGGAATAGTTTGGTTGCCTTCGCCAGATCATTCTGGGTAAAAACAAAACCAACAAATTTGGGCAGGTTAAGCAACATGTTGTTGTCTATATAATATCGTTCAGCCTGACGGATCATCCTGTCCGTTTCCATCTTCTCCGTCAGGGAGATATCCGTTTTCACTTTCCTCATTTCATCGTCTACAAGAATAGAACCGGTCATCCTTGCCACCCAGTCGGCGGTATCCGGATCGCGAAGGCGATAAACCAGCATAAATTTGCAGTTCTCAATCACCGAACCGGCAACGGCATCGCCATCCAGATCTGCCGGACAGTCATATAAATCTTTAACCGACTGGTGGGTCATGATGATATGTACACCTTTATCCCTCGCTGCGCCAAGTCCTTCAAGCGCAGGGCGGGAAAGGTGATACTTGAGTTCATCCAGGAAAATAGCGACCGGACGAGGTTTGCCTTTTATCCGGTCACGCGTTTCGGCTATCTGAATCAGACGGGTTAAAATCATTCGCTGAGCCGGGTGATGCTGCCAACTTACTGATTTAGTGTATGATGGTGTTTTTGAGGTGCTCCAGTGGCTTCTGTTTCTATCAGCTGTCCCTCCTGTTCAGCTACTGACGGGGTGGTGCGTAACGGCAAAAGCACTGCCGGACATCAGCGCTATCTCTGCTCTCACTGCCGTAAAACATGGCAACTGCAGTTCACTTACACCGCTTCTCAACCCGGTACGCACCAGAAAATCATTGATATGGCCATGAATGGCGTTGGATGCCGGGCAACCGCCCGCATTATGGGCGTTGGCCTCAACACGATTTT
>NZ_JAOWIG010000089.1:156042-287802 GCF_030332245.1 Citrobacter sp. Cy070 | reverse complement strand
TTCTTTAAGGTAAGGAGGTGATCCAACCGCAGGTTCCCCTACGGTTACCTTGTTACGACTTCACCCCAGTCATGAATCACAAAGTGGTAAGCGCCCTCCCGAAGGTTAAGCTACCTACTTCTTTTGCAACCCACTCCCATGGTGTGACGGGCGGTGTGTACAAGGCCCGGGAACGTATTCACCGTGGCATTCTGATCCACGATTACTAGCGATTCCGACTTCATGGAGTCGAGTTGCAGACTCCAATCCGGACTACGACGCACTTTATGAGGTCCGCTTGCTCTCGCGAGGTCGCTTCTCTTTGTATGCGCCATTGTAGCACGTGTGTAGCCCTACTCGTAAGGGCCATGATGACTTGACGTCATCCCCACCTTCCTCCAGTTTATCACTGGCAGTCTCCTTTGAGTTCCCGACCGAATCGCTGGCAACAAAGGATAAGGGTTGCGCTCGTTGCGGGACTTAACCCAACATTTCACAACACGAGCTGACGACAGCCATGCAGCACCTGTCTCACGGTTCCCGAAGGCACCAAGCCATCTCTGGCAAGTTCCGTGGATGTCAAGAGTAGGTAAGGTTCTTCGCGTTGCATCGAATTAAACCACATGCTCCACCGCTTGTGCGGGCCCCCGTCAATTCATTTGAGTTTTAACCTTGCGGCCGTACTCCCCAGGCGGTCGACTTAACGCGTTAGCTCCGGAAGCCACGCCTCAAGGGCACAACCTCCAAGTCGACATCGTTTACGGCGTGGACTACCAGGGTATCTAATCCTGTTTGCTCCCCACGCTTTCGCACCTGAGCGTCAGTCTTTGTCCAGGGGGCCGCCTTCGCCACCGGTATTCCTCCAGATCTCTACGCATTTCACCGCTACACCTGGAATTCTACCCCCCTCTACAAGACTCTAGCCTGCCAGTTTCGGATGCAGTTCCCAGGTTGAGCCCGGGGATTTCACATCCGACTTGACAGACCGCCTGCGTGCGCTTTACGCCCAGTAATTCCGATTAACGCTTGCACCCTCCGTATTACCGCGGCTGCTGGCACGGAGTTAGCCGGTGCTTCTTCTGCGAGTAACGTCAATCACTAAGGTTATTAACCTTAATGCCTTCCTCCTCGCTGAAAGTACTTTACAACCCGAAGGCCTTCTTCATACACGCGGCATGGCTGCATCAGGCTTGCGCCCATTGTGCAATATTCCCCACTGCTGCCTCCCGTAGGAGTCTGGACCGTGTCTCAGTTCCAGTGTGGCTGGTCATCCTCTCAGACCAGCTAGGGATCGTCGCCTAGGTGAGCCGTTACCCCACCTACTAGCTAATCCCATCTGGGCACATCCGATGGCAAGAGGCCCGAAGGTCCCCCTCTTTGGTCTTGCGACGTTATGCGGTATTAGCTACCGTTTCCAGTAGTTATCCCCCTCCATCGGGCAGTTTCCCAGACATTACTCACCCGTCCGCCACTCGTCACCCAAGGAGCAAGCTCCTCTGTGCTACCGTTCGACTTGCATGTGTTAGGCCTGCCGCCAGCGTTCAATCTGAGCCATGATCAAACTCTTCAATTTAAGTTTGATGCTCGTGAATTAAACTTCGTAATGAATTACGTATGTTCACTCAGAGACTTGGTATTCATTTTTCGTCTTGCGACGTTAAGAATCCGTATCTTCGAGTGCCCACACAGATTGTCTGATAAATTGTTAAAGAGCAGTTGCGACGCGCTTTAGCGCTCTGTCGCGAGGTGGCGTATATTACGCTTTCCTCTTTCAGAGTCAACCCTCATTTTCAGGTTTTTCTCTTCAACCGACCCGGCTGTTTGTGTGAAGTGATTCACATCCGCCGTGTCGATGGAGGCGCATTATAGGGAGTCGACTCAGGAAGACAAGCGGAAAAATGCATTTTTGTTTCAACCGCTCACCTTTTATCCATAACGCTTACTTTTGCTGCTTTTTTATCGCCATTGGCAGGTCCGCCAGACTATTTAGCACTAAATCTGCCGCATTTTCTGCTTCCGGAGTGACTGGCTTGCCAGTGCGCACTAATACCTTCGTTCCTACATTTGCAGCTGTCGCCGCCTGCATATCTTCTATTTTATCGCCCACCATATAAGAAGCGGCCATATCGATGTGCAAGAAGTCTCGGGCGGAGATAAACATGCCAGGATGCGGTTTACGACAGTCGCAGACCTGACGATACTCTTCCACGGTACCCTGTGGGTGATGCGGGCAGTAGTAGATGCCATCCAGCTCAACATCTCGATCGGCCAGCGACCAGTCCATCCATTCGGTCAACGTTTCAAACTGCGCCTCAGTAAATTTACCACGCGCGATACCAGACTGGTTCGTCACAATAATGAGCGCATAACCCATCTTTTTAAGTTCACGCATGGCATCAATAACGCCGTCGATAAATTCGAATTCGTCGATCTCATGGACGTAACCGTGGTCCACATTAATAGTGCCGTCACGGTCGAGAAAAATTGCGGGTACAGATTTTGCCACCTTTTATAGCTCCTGAATAAGGCATGTGGCTCTAGTATCGCATGTTTCGGCGGGCAAGAAAGTGCTCATCGTGCAAAGCTAGATTGATTTAGACGTCTGGATGCCTTAACATCCATCTTGTTGACGGCGTCGACCGTCCCAGACAGACGAAAATGCCACGGCTAACTTAATTACGATAATAAATAACCAATGATTAAACTTTCGAATATCACCAAAGTGTTCCAGCAGGGGACTCGCACCATTCAGGCGCTAAACAATGTCAGCCTGCATGTTCCTGCCGGGCAGATTTATGGCGTTATTGGCGCCTCCGGTGCCGGTAAAAGTACGCTCATCCGCTGCGTAAACCTGCTCGAGCGCCCCACCGAAGGCAGTGTTCAGGTCGGCGACCAGGAGCTGACGACGCTATCTGAATCCGGGCTGACTAAAGCGCGCCGTCAAATTGGCATGATTTTCCAGCACTTTAACCTGCTCTCTTCCCGCACCGTGTTTGGCAACGTTGCGCTGCCGCTGGAACTGGATAACACACCAAAAGAAGAGATTAAACGCCGTGTAACAGAGCTGCTGGATTTAGTCGGTCTTGGCGACAAGCACGACAGCTACCCGGCCAACCTTTCCGGTGGACAAAAACAGCGTGTGGCGATCGCCCGTGCGCTGGCAAGTAATCCCAAAGTACTGCTGTGCGATGAAGCCACCAGCGCCCTTGACCCAGCAACAACCCGCTCGATTCTGGAATTGTTGAAAGACATTAACCGTCGCCTGGGTCTCACCATTCTGCTGATTACCCATGAGATGGACGTTGTAAAACGCATTTGTGACTGCGTCGCGGTCATCAGTAATGGCGAACTGATTGAGCAGGACACCGTCAGCGAAGTGTTCTCACACCCGAAAACACCACTGGCACAGAAATTTATTCAGTCCACGCTGCACCTGGATATCCCGGAAGATTATCTGGAACGGTTAAAAGCAGAGCCGCAAGCCGACAGCGTGCCGATGTTGCGTATGGAATTCACCGGCCATTCCGTTGATGCGCCATTACTCTCTGAGACGGCTCGCCGCTTTAACGTGAATAACAACATTATTAGCGCGCAGATGGATTACGCCGGCGGCGTGAAGTTCGGCATCATGCTGACTGAAATGCACGGCACACAGGAAGATACACAAGCAGCCATTAGCTGGTTGCAGGAACACCACGTAAAAGTAGAGGTACTGGGTTATGTCTGAGCCGATGATGTGGCTGCTGGTTCGCGGCGTATGGGAAACGCTGGCAATGACCTTTGTGTCCGGTTTTTTTGGTTTTGTGATTGGTCTGCCGGTTGGCGTGCTGTTGTACGTCACGCGCCCGGGGCAAATCATTGAGAATGCGAAGCTCTACCGTACGCTCTCTGCACTGGTGAACATTTTCCGTTCCATCCCGTTCATCATCTTATTGGTGTGGATGATTCCGTTCACCCGCATGATCGTAGGCACCTCTATCGGACTGCAGGCCGCTATCGTCCCGCTGACCGTCGGCGCCGCGCCATTTATTGCTCGTATGGTGGAAAACGCCCTGCTGGAAATCCCGACCGGGCTGATTGAAGCCTCACGTGCGATGGGCGCTACACCGCTGCAGATTGTTCGTAAGGTATTACTGCCAGAAGCGCTGCCAGGGCTGGTCAATGCGGCCACCATCACCCTCATCACGCTGGTTGGTTACTCGGCGATGGGCGGTGCTGTCGGTGCCGGTGGTCTTGGCCAGATTGGCTATCAGTATGGCTACATTGGGTATAACGCTACCGTAATGAATACAGTACTGGTATTGCTCGTCGTTCTGGTTTATTTAATTCAGTTATCTGGCGATCGCATCGTCCGGGTAGTCACGCACAAATAACGTTACACACAACACTAAAAACTCATTAAGAAAAGGAAATAAGCATGGCGTTCAAATTCAAAACCTTTGCGGCAGTTGGAGCCCTAATCGGTTCTCTGGCACTTGTGGGTTGTGGCCAGGATGAAAAAGATCCTAACCACATCAAAGTGGGTGTTATCGTTGGCGCAGAGCAGCAGGTTGCTGAAGTCGCCCAGAAAGTGGCTAAAGAAAAATACGGTCTGGACGTTGAGCTGGTCACGTTTAACGATTACGTTCTGCCTAACGAAGCGCTGAGCAAAGGCGATATCGATGCTAATGCCTTCCAGCACAAACCGTACCTGGATCAGCAGATCAAAGATCGTGGTTACAAACTGGTTGCCGTAGGTAATACCTTTGTTTATCCGATTGCAGGTTACTCCAAAAAAATCAAATCACTGGATGAACTGCAGGATGGCTCTCAGGTCGCTATTCCAAACGACCCGACTAACCTCGGCCGTTCCCTGCTACTGCTGCAGAAAGTCGGTTTGATTAAACTGAAAGATGGCGTTGGCCTTCTGCCGACCGCGCTGGACGTGATTGAAAACCCGAAAAACCTGAAGCTGGTTGAACTGGAAGCGCCGCAGTTGCCACGCTCACTGGATGACGCGCAAATCGCGCTGGCAGTCATCAACACCACCTATGCCAGCCAGATCGGCCTGACGCCAGCAAAAGACGGTATCTTTGTTGAAGATAAAGATTCTCCGTACGTAAACCTGATCGTGACGCGTGAAGACAATAAAGATGCTGAGAACGTGAAGAAATTCGTTGAAGCATACCAGTCAGACGAAGTTTACGAAGCGGCAAACAAAGTCTTCAACGGCGGTGCTGTTAAAGGCTGGTAATTTTAGGCTGTTTTCACAATCTGTAATATCATCAGGACGGGCGCTTGCCCGTCTTGTCATTTATGCAAGCACCTGATTCAATATCTGACGTTTAGATCATTCATTGAGGAAATATTATGCGTGCTTTACCGATCTGTTTAGTAGCACTCATGCTGAGCGGCTGTTCTATGTTAAGCAGATCCCCTGTTGAACCCGTTCAAAGCACCGCTACCCCGCCAAAAGCGGAGCCGGAAAAACCAAAAGCACCGCGCGCGACGCCGGTAAGAATCATCACTAACGCTGAAGATTTAGTGGGCAAACCGTTCCGCGATCTCGGCGAAGTCAGCGGCGAATCCTGCCAGGCATCCAACCAGGATTCCCCGCCGAGCATTCCAACCGCACGCAAACGCATGCAGATTAACGCCTCTAAAATGAAAGCAAATGCGGTATTGCTGCACAGCTGCGAAGTAACCAGCGGGACGCCGGGCTGCTATCGTCAGGCAGTTTGCATCGGTTCTGCTCTGAACATTTCGTCTAAATGAGTCATTTTCAGTTCGAGCAAATAGGCGTTATCCGCTCTCCTTATAAAGAAAAGTTCGCTGTGCCGCGCCAGCCAGGTCTGGTGAAAAGCGCCTGCGGTGAACTGCATTTGCTCGCACCTTATAACCAGGCCGATGCCGTTCGCGGCCTGGAAGCATTCAGCCATTTGTGGGTGATTTTTGTTTTTCATCAGACAATGGAAGGTGGATGGCGTCCAACCGTGCGCCCACCCCGTCTGGGCGGTAACGCCAGAATGGGCGTCTTTGCCACGCGTTCGACCTTTCGTCCTAACCCTGTCGGTATGTCGCTGGTTGAGTTAAAAGAAATTGTCTGCCACAAAGAGAGCGTCATTCTGAAACTGGGTAGTCTGGACCTGGTCGACGGAACGCCGGTGGTCGACATCAAACCTTATCTGCCATTTGCAGAAGCACTGCCTGACGCCACTGCCAGCTACGCGCAGCATGCGCCGGTTGCCGAAATGGCGGTAAGTTTCACTACAGAGGTTGAACAACAGCTCCTGACGCTGGAAAAACGTTATCCATTGCTGAAAACATTTATCGGCGAAGTACTGGCACAGGACCCACGTCCTGCGTATCGTAAGGGTGAAGAGACAGGCAAAACATATGCCGTCTGGCTACACGATTTCAACGTGCGCTGGCGCGTAACGGAAGAAGGTTTTGAAGTCTTTGCGCTTGAACCCCGCTAATTTCGTGCCCTTCTCTTTTGACATCCCTTTCTCGCTGGTAAACTAAACCACTTTTTTTGTGTCAGGCTGGCATCCAGCCTGTTCGATCGTTCAACTGGAACCGTAACAACATGCGTACTAGCCAATATCTGCTCTCCACTCTGAAGGAGACACCTGCCGACGCCGAAGTCATCAGCCACCAGCTGATGCTGCGCGCCGGGATGATCCGCAAGCTGGCCTCCGGGTTATACACCTGGCTGCCGACCGGCGTGCGCGTCCTGAAAAAAGTCGAAAACATCGTGCGTGAAGAAATGAACAACGCCGGTGCGATCGAGGTGTTGATGCCGGTCGTTCAGCCTTCTGAACTGTGGGAAGAGAGCGGTCGTTGGGAACAGTACGGCCCGGAACTGCTGCGTATCGCAGACCGTGGCGATCGTTCATTCGTACTCGGCCCAACGCATGAAGAAGTCATCACCGACCTGATCCGTAATGAGCTGAGCTCTTACAAACAGCTGCCGCTGAACTTCTATCAGATCCAGACGAAATTCCGTGACGAAGTTCGCCCACGATTCGGCGTGATGCGTTCCCGCGAATTCCTGATGAAAGATGCGTACTCTTTCCATACTTCTCAGGAATCTCTGCAGGAAACTTACGACGCGATGTATGCCGCGTACAGCAAAATCTTTAGCCGTATGGGCCTGGATTTCCGCGCAGTACAGGCTGATACCGGATCTATTGGCGGCAGCGCCTCTCACGAATTCCAGGTACTGGCACAGAGCGGCGAAGATGACGTTGTATTCTCCGACAGCTCCGATTTTGCTGCCAACATCGAATTTGCTGAAGCCGTTGCGCCGAAAGAACCCCGCGCAGCCGCCACTCAGGAAATGACGCTGGTTGACACACCGAATGCGAAAACTATCGCGGAACTGGTTGAGCAGTTTAATCTGCCAATTGAAAAAACCGTGAAAACCCTGCTGGTGAAAGCGGTTGAAGGCAGCAGCTACCCGCTGGTCGCCCTGCTGGTTCGTGGCGATCACGAGCTGAACGAAGTCAAAGCGGAAAAACTGCCGCAGGTTGCCAGCCCGCTGACCTTTGCCACCGAAGAAGAAATTCGTGCGCTGGTAAAAGCAGGCCCTGGCTCGCTCGGTCCGGTGAATATGCCAATTCCGGTGGTTATCGACCGTACCGTTGCAGTGATGAGCGATTTCGCTGCCGGTGCCAACATCGACGGTAAACACTATTTCGGTATCAACTGGGACCGCGATGTAGTTACCCCGGAAGTTGCAGACATCCGTAACGTGGTCGCCGGCGACCCGAGCCCGGACGGCAAAGGTACGCTGATGATCAAACGCGGTATCGAAGTCGGCCACATCTTCCAGTTGGGTACCAAGTACTCTGAAGCGATGAAAGCCGCCGTACAGGGCGAAGATGGTCGTAACCAGATCCTGACCATGGGTTGCTACGGTATCGGGGTCACTCGCGTGGTTGCTGCTGCTATCGAACAGAACTATGACGATCGCGGCATCGTATGGCCAGACGCCATTGCCCCGTTCCAGGTCGCGATTTTGCCGATGAACATGCACAAGTCCTACCGCGTGCAGGAGCTGGCTGAAAAACTGTACGCTGAGCTGCGCGCTCAGGGCATTGAAGTGCTGATGGACGACCGTAAAGAGCGTCCGGGCGTGATGTTTGCCGATATGGAACTGATCGGTATTCCGCACACTATCGTGCTGGGCGACCGTAACCTCGACAACGACGATATCGAATACAAATACCGTCGTAACGGCGAGAAAGAGCTGATTAAAACCGGCGACATCGTCGACTTCCTGGTCAAAGCCATTAAAGGCTAATACCGGCACAAGGCCCTGATTATCAGGGCCTTTTTTCTATCGATTAATTACACGCTTTACCGGGGATAAATTTCGCGTCTTTATCCGCCATCAACGTTTTCACTTTCTCACCCGTATCCGGGTTTGACTCCAGCGTGAAATGCGCCTCAAGCGTCAGCAATACGGACTGTCCGTTTTCCGCACGCGCAGCTAAATAGTCACGTTCAAGCTGAGCGTTATTCGCCACCGGCATCCGTTTACCCGTTGCGCAGTCGGTAAAGATTGCCGCGTCAGCCATATAGAAATACATGCCTCGCATCGGCATTGGCGTCACCGGTAAGCTGGCGGAAACCGGCTGGAGCGTGTAGTTAAACTGTGACTCAATCGGGTTACCTTCACGATCGAGCATTTCCAGCGCCTCGCCTTTAGCCCGGTAGTACGACTTTTCACCTTTGCTGTCAGTCAGCACCAGCTTGTCGGCAGTGCGCGCCCATGTGCCATAAGAGGCAAACGAAGACGGTTCATCCCGCACGCCCTGATAACGTTCGTTCATCACCCATGTACCGTCTTTTTCCAGAAACAGAGAGGTTTCAATCCCTTCACAGTCCGCGCAAGGTAAGATGCCACGCCAGCTTTGCTGCATCGGTTTTAATTCTGCCGCCCGCGTCGGCTGTAGTACTTCAACTTCAGTACGGTTATTACAGCCGATCAAGGAAAAAAGCGTGCATGCAGCGACTACGGACAATATTGCTGTTTTCACTATCAATTCCTTATAAATTTTTATTCCTGCTCGTCAGTCTTGCGTTCGACGAACTCTCCCACGCAGTGCTTTCACTGTGGATTTTTGCGCCTTCGATGACAACCTGCGCTCTTTCGAGGCGCGTGTAGGGCGAGTTGCCTGTCGGCTTTTTTGCACTGCGGTTAATTCTTTTATCACCGCTACCAGCCGGGAGATAGCCGCTTCCCGATTAAGTTCCTGGCTACGGTATTCCTGCGCCTTAATGATAATAACGCCATCACCGCTAATCAGATGATGGCTGGCGGCAAGCAGACGTTCCTTGTAATACTCTGGCAGGCCAGAGGCCCGAATGTCAAAGCGCAGATGGATAGCCGTCGAGGTCTTGTTAACGTGCTGACCGCCCGCGCCCTGCGCCCGAATCGCCGTGATTTCCAGCTCATTATCAGGGATAGAGACGTTTCGGGAGATAACAATCATGAACGCGGCTGCCACGCGGTCAGATGAATTTCCAGATTGTTCTGAGAGTCAGACAGCCAGATAGCACCGTCCTGGATAGTTGCCTGCAGCGCCATTGTACGACCTGCAAAATCACTCAGTTGCGCCAGTTGTTCATCATCCAGATACCACACGGTCAGATTTTTAAACTGCGCGCACTTGTTCTGATTTTGCTGCCACCAGATCTGAGCCGCACGGCTGTTGTAAGCAAACAGGGCAACCTCTCCAGACTGGGTACAGGCTTTTTTAATACGGCGCTCATCCGGCAGACCCAGCTCAATCCAGAGATCGATACCCAGATGGTCGTTACGCAGCCATGCTTCAGGCTCGTCTTCCGCACTCAGGCCACGCGTGAACTGCAGCCGTTCATCGGCATATTTGATCCAGGCCAGCAGGCGCAACATCATGCGCTCCTGGGTTTCAGAGGGGTGACGCGCCAGCGTCAAGGCCGCGTCAAGGAACTGGTTGCGGTCAAGATCCGCTACGTTGACGACGGCTTTATAAATTGTCGCTTTAAGCGCCATGAGAGAACTCCTTTCGAATCAGGCGCACATTGTAGCGAAAACTGCGGCAAAAGGCTGCTAACTGCTCCTCTATCAAGGCGCTGATATTGCTTGAATGAGTATGGTATAGTCACCTTGCTAAACAGAGTTTATCTTCGTAGGCTTAGACTTGCATCCACGGTTAAGTCAGAGTGCTGACAGGAGGGCATGTGGAAAAATATTGTGAGTTAATACGCAAGCGGTACGCGGAAATCGCCAGCGGAGACTTAGGGTATATCCCGGATGCGCTGGGTTGCGTATTGAAGGTGCTTAATGAAGTGGCGGCAGACAGCGCCCTTCCAGAGTCGGTCAGGGAAAAAGCGGCGTATGCTGCCGCGAACTTACTGGTGAGCGATTATGTCAATGAATGAAACGTATCAACCCATCAACTGCGATGATTACGACAATCTTGAACTCGCCTGCCAGCACCATTTGTTACTGACGCTGGCGCTAAAAGATGGCGAAGTTTTGCAGGCGAAAGCGAACGACCTGGTTTCACGCAAAAACGTGGAGTATCTGGTCGCAGATGTCGCAGGTGAAACCCGGGAGCTTCGTCTCGACAAAATTGCCAGCTTCAGCCACCCGCAGATCGGTACCGTGGTGGTCAGCGAATCTTAACTTTTTTCGCCTTATCCGGCCTACTTTCCATGTGATACGTAGGCCTGTTAAGCGCAACACCATCAGGCATGCCATACCAGACTCACGCCTTCTTCGCCTTCCGCCGCCCCCTCACGCGTCACGAAAACACCCGCAGCCGCAATCAACGTTTCGCCGTAAAACAGCAGCGGTGTGATATCTCGTCGCCAGGGTGGGATCCCCTGCTCCTGCCAGATTTTCTTTAATTTCCGTCCGCCGTTACGCCCGACAATATGCAATACCCCTGGCGCTTTAAAACGGATACTGACGACTTCATCCGCTTGCGGCAAGCGCAAATCACCCGCAGAGATTAACTGAACCGAACCCAATCCGGCAGGCAGCGCCAACGGTGTTTTCCACTCTAACCACGGGATAACAGTTTCGCTTTGCCCATCGACTGACTTCACCCACCACAGCTGTGACTGATAACGACGGACCTCGTACTCCCCGAGGCGAAAACTTGGTGACGCATCTTCCCGCGCCAGCGCCACTTCCTGCCAGATACGTTCCAGCCCATCACGGGAAGGCATCGGCGCATTTAACCCCGCCAGCCAGCGACGAAGCAGCGCGGCACGCCGCACGCCGCTCATCATCATTAATGGCGTCAGTAACAGTGTTCCGTGGGATGTGATGCAATCGGCTAAATCGCTGGCCAGCAGTTCATCCAGTAAACTCTCCTGCTCAGCGCACAGCGCAGCGCTGCGGGCAACGGCTTGCGCGAAGTGCGGCCAGCGCTGTTGGAGCAATGGGGTAACGCGCAATCTGAGGAAATTGCGATCGTAGGTATCATCCTGATTGCTTTCATCTTCAATCCAGCATAATTCATGCTGCCGTGCCCATGCTTCAAGCGCCTCTCGCGTTTGCGCCAGCAGCGGTCGAATCAGCTGGGTTCCGGCAAACGGAGAGCTTTCCCCCATGGCGGAAAGTCCGGCAGGACCACTGCCGCGCTTAAGCGCCAGCAGAAAGGTTTCACACTGGTCATCGAGATGCTGTGCGGTCATCAGCACCTCGCCCGGTAGTAAGGTCTGCGCAAACGCCTGATAGCGCGCGCGTCGCGCCTGGGCTTCGATGCCCAGACCATCATCCTCAAGGTGTACCCGCTCAACCACAAGCGACACCTGCCACTGCGCGCATACCGACTCACAGTGCTGTACCCAACTGTCTGCGTGTGGGCTTAATCCGTGATGAATGTGGATTGCGCGTAAAGCAACATCAGGATGCAGCGCTCGCCACTGCACCAACTGATGCAGCAATACGGTGGAATCCAGCCCGCCGCTAAAGGCGACCAGAATCGATTGAGAATTCAGCAGCGAAGTGTTCAGCGTGAGTGTCGTCATGATGGTTACTTACAATGGCATTGCCCGGCACGTTACCGGGCTAACGCCACAATGACAAGCCTTACAGCTCGTATAGTTCGAGGGGTAATCCGTCCGGATCGTTAAAAAATGTGAAACGTTTGCCGGTAAACGGATCGATACGCACGGATTCACACTTCACGTGGTGAGCTTCCAGATGCGCGATCGACTTTTCCACATTCTCCACGCTGAACGCCAGATGACGCAAACCGCAGGCTTCCGGTCGGCTCGGACGGCAAGGTGGAAACGGGAAAGAAAAAAGCTCAATCACATACTGGCCGTTCAATGCCAGATCGCCTTTCCAGGAGTCACGCTCTTCCCGGTAGGCTTCGCTCATTAACGTGAAACCTAATACATCGCAGTAAAATGCCTTACTCACCGCGTAGTCCGTCGCAATAATGGCAATATGGTGAACCTGTTTTAATCCCAGCATAGCGTCATCGCCTCTTTCATTTTTCTGTCAGAACGTTACTCGAACGTCTTGGGGTCAGGCAAGTCGTTATGCCATTTTTAAGACTCTCACGCGATACAGGCCATCCTCGCCCAGTTTAGCGCCATGGATATCGGTTTCAAATCCAGGGTAGCGCTGCCCTACCGAGCACAGCATCAGAAGAAAATCGAGGACAGCCCGGCTTTTGGCCGTGATCATTTCCCCGGGCATCAGCAGCGGCACACCGGGAGGATAAGGCAGGATCATATTGGCAGAAACGCGTCCTACCAGTTGATCAAGTGCTACCGTTTCGACCTCACCTTTGATCTGCCGCTGCCAGGCCTGGTGTGGCGTCATTTTCATTTCCGGCAAGGTATCAAATGCCCGCAGCATCAGCCCGGAGAGATCGTGCTGGCGGATCAACTGATGGATCCCCTGCGCCAGATCCTGAATACGCATATTGCGATAGAAATCGGGATCTTCAGCATACAGATCCGGCAGCATATTTTTCACACGTAAATTCAGATCGTATGAGCGCTTAAATTCCGTCAGGCCACGAAGCAGCCCCATCGCCCGGGTTTTATCAATACCAATGCTGAACAGGAACAACAGGTTATACGGTCCCGTCTTCTCGACTACGACGCCGCGTTCATCAAGGAATTTCGCCACCAGCGCTGCGGGGATCCCCTCTTCGCTCATATTTCCCTGTTCATCCATTCCCGGTGTCAGAATGGTCACTTTCACCGGGTCGAGGAACATGTGGTCGGCGTCAGCATCGACAAATCCGTGCCAGTCTTCACCTGGCGCTACCGGCCAGCACTCTGCTTCATCCACCCTTTCCGGCTGCCAGATGTCAAAGAACCAGCCATCTGACTCTTCGCGTAGCCGCTGCACTTCTTTACGGAAATGCAGCGCCCGTTCCACCGAACGATTGATTAACCGCTTGCCTGAATTGCCACGCAGCATTGCCGCCGCCGTTTCTATCGACGCCACTATCGGATAGCTCGGAGACGTAGAGGTGTGCATCATAAAGGCTTCGTTGAACGTGTCTTCATCATAGTCGCCCTTAATGTGGATCAGCGAAGCCTGTGACAACGCCGCCAGCATCTTGTGGGTGGACTGGGTTTCAAAAATCACCTTTCCCGGAACCCGTTCGCCGCTCATCCCGCTTTTCCCCTGATAGATCGGATGAAAATGGGTATACGGCACCCAGGCTGAATCAAAATGGATGGAGGGCACATCCAGCGTTTGTTTGATCCAGTTGGTGTTATACAACAGGCCATCATAGGTGGAGTTGGTGATCACCGCGTGGACCGGCCATTGCGCCTGATTGGTTTCCTCAACTTTGCGTTCAATACTTGCGTGGGTAAATTCCCGACGGGGTATACCGCCGAGGATCCCCAGCGCGTTACGCGTAGGCTTCAGCCAGATTGGCACCACATCACTCATCATCAGCAAATGCGCCAGTGACTTATGGCAGTTGCGGTCAATCAGGAGCGTACTGCCTGCAGGTGCAGCATACATGCCGACAATCTTGTTCGATGTCGAGGTGCCGTTGGTCACCATATAGCTCTGCTCGGCACCAAAGGTGCGTGCGATGTATTCCTCTGCTTCCAGATGCGGACCGGTATGATCCAGCAACGAGCCCAGCTCGGTCACCGAAATGGACACGTCGGCTTTCAGCGTATTACCGCCAAAGAAATCATAGAACAGGCAGCCGACAGGACTTTTCTGGTACGCCGTTCCCGCCATGTGCCCAGGCGTGCAGAAGGTATACTTCCCTTCCTTCACATAGGTAAACAGCGCTTTGGTAAAAGGTGGCGTAATGTTGTCGAGATATTCATTGGTGTACTGGCGAATACGCGTAGCAATATCGTCAGACTGGCCCAATGCGTACTCAAAGAACCACAGCGCCATGCGCAGGTCGTGTGCGCTGACATCCATCGTCGAATGGGTATTAATAAAGGCGTAGAGCGGGAGATACTCATTGAGCTGATTGATGTCACTGCACAGATCCAGACTGTATTCATCCCAGTCAAAAATGACGCCGCAAATTCGCGGGTTATGCTCGATAAACTTCAGCAGGTCGACGCTATTCTGCGGCCAGATAATCTGAAATCCCTGCTGCTGCAGCGCACGTTCAAGTTCCTTGATGGGCTCATCTTTATAAAAGACGCCATGCGGTCCCATGATGGCAATGATATTCATGCGTTCCTCCTGGAAAAACCTTAGTTAAGCATAGCCTGGTCAAACTGCAGGTAAAAAAAAGGGCCACAGCGTTGTGGCCCTTTTCAGAATTAATGCAGTTTACGCGTAACCATAGCTCATCAGACGCTGGTAACGACGGTTTTTCAAATCTTCTTTGCTTAACACGTCGAGATCGGCGAGATCGGCCAGCAGTTGTGCTTTCAGGGATGCCGCCATCACTTCCGGGTTACGATGGGCGCCGCCCAACGGTTCCGGGATGATAGAGTCAATCAGCTTCAGCTCTTTCAGACGCGGGGCGATGATGCCCATCGCTTCTGCGGCCAGCGGCGCTTTGTCGGCGCTTTTCCACAAAATGGAGGCGCAGCCTTCCGGAGAGATAACGGAATAGGTGCTGTACTGCAGCATATTCACTTTATCACCCACGCCGATCGCCAGCGCGCCGCCGGAGCCACCTTCACCGATAACGGTACAGATAACCGGCACGCTCAGACGCGACATTTCACGCAGGTTGCGCGCAATCGCTTCAGACTGGCCACGCTCTTCCGCGCCCACGCCCGGGTATGCCCCTGGGGTGTCGATGAAGGTAATGATCGGCATGTTGAAGCGCTCAGCCATTTCCATCAGACGCAGCGCTTTGCGATAGCCTTCCGGCGCTGGCATGCCGAAATTACGACGGATTTTTTCTTTGGTCTCACGGCCTTTCTGATGACCAATGATCATCACCGGACGGCCATCCAGACGCGCGATGCCGCCGACGATAGCTTTATCATCCGCATAGGCACGATCGCCCGCCAGCTCATCAAATTCATCAAATGCCAGGCGGACATAATCCAGGGTGTACGGACGCTGTGGATGGCGCGCCAGTTGGGCTACCTGCCATGCGCCAAGATCGGCGAAGATTTTACGCGTCAGTTCTACGCTTTTTTCACGCAGACGATGCACTTCTTCATCGATGTTAATATCCAGTTTCTCATCCTGACGGCTAACCGCAGTCAGAGAATCGATTTTTGCTTCCAGCTCTGCAATCGGCTGTTCAAAATCAAGGAAATTCAGACTCATAGTATTCCTGTATTAGTCAAACTCCAGTTCCACCTGCTCCGAACCAATAAGGCCACGGAGATCGTTTAGCAAACGATCGCTCGGAGAGACACGCCACGTTGCGCCAAAACGCAAACGCGCACGCGCATCCGCCCTCTGATAGTAGAGATGTACTGGAATTGTCCCCGAGCGGTGGGGTTCCAGAGACTGACGGAGTCGGTTTAAAAGCTGGTCATCAATTTGCCTGTCCGTCAGCGAGATAGCAAGCCCGCGAGCATATTTTTCCCGGGCTTCGTCAATATCCATGACTTCACGGGCCATCATTTTAAGCCCGCCGCTGAAGTCATCAAAGCTGACCTGTCCGCTGACGATAAGTATGCGGTCTTTTTCCAGCAATTGCTGGTATTTATCCAGAGCATCGGTAAATAACATCACTTCCAGACGCCCGGAACGGTCATCCAGTGTACAGATGCCGATACGATTGCCGCGCTTGGTGACCATTACCCGCGCAGCAATGACGAGCCCCGCAGCCGTGGTGACTTTACCACGTTCTGTCGGATGCATGTCTTTCAGCCTGTGGCCTCCAACATAGCGCTCAATTTCTTTTAAATACTGATTGATAGGATGTCCCGTCAGGTAAAGACCTAACGTTTCACGCTCACCGTCTAATACCACCTGCTCCGGCCACGGCGTACAGTTGGCATAAGACTGTTCAATTTGTTCCGGCTCTTCCGCCAGTACGCCAAACATATCAGCCTGACCAATTGCCTCGGCTTTCGCATGCTGATCGGCGGCTTTTAGGGCATCGCTGAGCGAGTTCATCAACGCCGCGCGATGCGGGCCAAGGCGGTCAAACGCCCCGGACATGATTAGCTTTTCCAGCACCCGGCGGTTGAGTTTTTTGATATCCGTACGCGCACAGAGATCAAACAGCTCGCGGAAGTAACCCCCTTCATTTCGCGCCTCAATAATAGCTTCAATTGGCCCTTCACCCACGCCTTTTATCGCGCCGATGCCGTAGACAATCTCGCCATCATCATTCACGTGAAAATGATAAAGCCCGGAGTTGATATCCGGCGGCAGGATTTTGAGCCCCATGCGCCAGCATTCATCCACCAGTCCGACGACTTTCTCTGTGTTATCCATATCGGCGGTCATTACCGCCGCCATAAACTCGGCAGGATAATGCGCCTTCAGCCACAGCGTCTGGTAAGAAACCAGCGCATAGGCAGCGGAGTGCGATTTGTTAAATCCGTAACCGGCGAATTTCTCCACCAGGTCAAAGATTTTCATCGCCAGTTCGCCGTCGACGCCGCGCTTTTTCGCCCCTTCTTCAAAGGTGCCGCGCTGCTTGGCCATCTCTTCCGGCTTTTTCTTACCCATCGCACGACGCAGCATATCCGCGCCGCCAAGGGTGTATCCGGACAGCTCCTGGGCAATCTGCATAACCTGTTCCTGATACAGGATAATGCCGTAGGTCGGCTCCAGTACCGGTTTCAGACACTCATGCTGCCATTGTACGTCCGGGTAGGAAATCTCTTCACGGCCATGCTTACGGTCGATAAAGTTATCTACCATCCCCGACTGTAGCGGACCCGGTCGGAACAGGGCCACCAGGGCTATCATATCTTCGAAGCAGTCAGGTTGCAGTCGCTTGATAAGATCTTTCATGCCGCGGGATTCAAGCTGGAAGACGGCTGTTGTCTCCGAGCGTTGCAGCATGTCGAAGCTTTTCTTGTCGTCCAGCGGAATCGCAGCGATATCCAGCGGCGGTTCGCCGTTCTTCTCACGGCGCGCGTTGATCATCTCAAGCGCCCAGTTAATGATGGTGAGCGTACGCAGACCGAGGAAGTCGAATTTCACCAGACCGGCGTATTCCACGTCGTTCTTATCAAACTGGGTAACCGGGTGCAGCCCCTGCTCATCGCAGTACAGCGGCGCAAAATCGGTAATTTTGGTCGGTGCGATAACCACGCCACCGGCGTGCTTACCCGCGTTACGCGTGACACCTTCCAGCTTGCGCGCCATATCAATAAGCGCTCTAACCTCTTCATCTGCCTCATAGATTTCCGGCAGTTGAGGTTCGGCTTCAAAGGCTTTAGCCAGCGTCATGCCCGGATCGGGCGGCACCAGTTTCGAAATACGGTCAACAAAGCCATACGGGTGACCCAGTACGCGGCCCACGTCGCGGATAACCGCTTTTGCCGCCATCGTACCGAAGGTAATAATCTGCGAAACCGCATCACGACCGTACATTTCCGCCACGTGTTCAATGACCTGGTCACGTTTCTCCATACAGAAGTCAACGTCGAAGTCAGGCATTGAGACACGTTCCGGGTTCAGGAAACGTTCGAACAGCAGGTCAAATTCCAGCGGGTCGAGATCGGTAATTTTCAGCGCGTAGGCCACCAGCGAGCCTGCACCGGAACCACGTCCAGGGCCTACCGGTACACCGTTATCTTTCGACCACTGGATAAATTCCATTACGATCAGGAAGTAACCCGGGAAGCCCATCTGGTTGATAACTTTAAGTTCAACTTCCAGACGTTCATCATAAGGCGGGCGCTTCTGCGTGCGAACTTCAGGATCGGGGAACAAAAACTCCAGACGTTCTTCCAGGCCTTCACGCGATTTCGCGACGAGGAAATCCTCGGTGGTCATGTCGCCAGTCGGGAACTGCGGCAGGAAGTATTCACCCAGGCGCACCGTCACGTTGCAGCGTTTAGCTATCTCGACGGTGTTTTGCAGTGCTTCCGGAATATCGGAGAACAGCTCGCACATCTCATCTTCGCTGCGCATGTACTGCTGCGGCGAATAGTTACGCGGGCGTTTGGGATCATCAAGGGTGAACCCGTCGTGGATTGCTACGCGGATTTCATGCGCGTCAAAGTCACCGGTTTCAAGGAAGCGAACATCGTTGGTCGCGACCACCGGCAGGCCGCGTGTTTCGGCCAGCGCTACTGCAGCATGCAGGTAATTTTCTTCATCCTGTCGACCGGTACGGATCAGCTCAAGGAAGTAGCAATCAGGGAAATGCTCTTCATAAAACGCCACGCACTCGTCGACCAGTGCGTTGTTCCCACGCAACAGGCTGCGTCCGACGTCACCCATACGACCGCCGGAGAGCAAAATCAAACCTTCTTTTAACTCGACCAACCAGTCTCTGTCGATCACCGGCCCTTCTGCGCCATAGCCGCGCTGATAGGCTTTTGATATCAACAACGTCAGGTTCTGGTAGCCCGTATTATTAGCAGCCAGTACAGTCAGTTGCGTGAGTTCATCACCCAATAGTTCGCTACGGACATGAAAATCTGCGCCAACAATCGGCTTAATACCTGCGCCATGACCCGCTCCGTAAAACTTCACCAGACCACACAGGTTGGTAAAATCGGTGATCGCCAGCGCAGGCATGCCCAACGCGGCCGCCTTTTTCACCAGCGGCCCGGTTTTCGCCAGCCCATCGATCATGGAGTAGTCGCTGTGCACCCGCAGGTGGACGAAACGAGGTTCAGACATCTTCAGATTCCTTCGACACAAGAATCAGGACGTGAGTCCCAGTGCGCGTTTGACGGGGCCAAAACTACGGCGATGGTGCTCTGTTGCGCCATGCAGTGCCAACTTTTCCAGATGAAAAGCGGTCGGATAACCTTTGTGCTGTGCAAAGCCATACTGCGGGAAAACCGTATCCAGGGCCGCCATTTCAGCGTCACGGGTGACTTTTGCCAGTATCGACGCAGCGCTAATCTCCGCCACGCGGCTATCACCTTTGACCACCGCCATCGACGGTACCGGTAATGCCGGGCAACGATTGCCGTCAATCAGCACGTATTCGGGCGCAATATGCAGACCCGCAACCGCACGCTGCATCGCCAGCATGGTGGCATGCAAAATGTTCAGCTCGTCGATTTCATGCGGTTCCGCACGACCCAAACTCCAGCTTAACGCTTTTTCTTTGATTTCATCGTAAAGTGACAGACGACGCTTTTCCGACAGTTTTTTTGAGTCGTTCAGACCAATAATAGGACGAGCCGGATCCAGAATGACCGCGGCAGTCACTACCGCGCCAACCAATGGACCACGTCCAACTTCATCCACACCCGCTACCAAATGCGTATGTGGATAAACAAATTCAATCATTGTGCTAACTCCAGGACTGCATCCGCCGCCTGCTCATCCGCATTGCAACGGATCTGCTGGTGCAATTCGCGGAACGTGTCGTGCATCGCATGGCTGGTTTTACCGTTCGCCAACAGAGGCAGCAACGCGTGCGCCAGCGCCTGCGGCTCACATTCATCCTGCAACAGCTCTTTAACCAGTTCTCTTCCCGCCAGCAGGTTAGGTAGCGAAACGTAATCAGTCTTCACCAGACGTTTTGCCAACCAGAAAGTGAAAGGTTTCATACGGTAGCCAACCACCATCGGGCATTTCGCCAGCATACATTCCAGTGCAGCCGTGCCAGAGGCCAACAGCGCAGCATCACTGGCGACCATTGCTTCGCGTCCCATTCCATTGAGCATATGCACGGAAAGTTCCGGGGCAACCTCAGCCTTGATACGTTCAAATTGCTCGCGCCGTTTGGCATTGACCAACGGCACGACGACTTCGAGATCCGGATAATGCTGACGTAATAGCTGCGCCGTTTTCAGAAAATCGGCGCTGAGCATCTCCACTTCTGCACCGCGACTCCCAGGCAAAAGCGCCAGGCAGTGAGCATCATGAGGAATGCCTAACACATCACGCGCTGCGTTTTTATCCGGATCCAGCGGCATAGCATCCGCCATAGTGTGGCCGATGAAGCGGCACGGGACGTTAAATTTGTCATAAAACGCTTTTTCGAAAGGCAGAAAGGCCAGCACCATATTGGTGGATCTGCCTATTTTGAAAACGCGTTTCTGTCGCCAGGCCCACACAGAAGGACTGACGTAATGAATAGTTTTTATGCCCTGCGATTTCAGGTTGCCTTCGAGGGTAATGTTGAAATCAGGCGCATCAATCCCGACGAAAACATCCGGCTTAAGGTCGGTGAATCGGCGAGTGAGATCGGCACGGATATGCAGTAAACGGCGCAGGCGCCCGAGCACTTCTACAATGCCCATTACTGCCAGTTCTTCCATTTCGTACCAGGCTTCACAACCTTCCGCCTGCATCAATGGACCCGCAACGCCAACAAACCGCGCATTGGGAACACGGGCCTTGAGTGCACGAATTAAACCGGCACCAAGAATATCGCCGGAGGTTTCTCCGGCGACAAGGGCAATCGTTAAAGGACGCTGCTCAGTCATTAACGAATCAGACCACGCGTTGAGCGTTCAAAGAAGTCACTAAAAGCCTGAACATCGGGGTACTGCTTCGCCAGTTCGGCGATTTCCGGTTTCACTTCCTCAAGCGTTTTACCGCTGCGGTACAGCGCTTTATAGGCGTTGCGGATCGCAGTAATGGCTTCACGGGTGAAGCCGCGACGCTTCAGACCTTCGATATTGACGCCAAACGGCGTCGCGTGGTTACCCTGGGCGATAACGTATGGCGGGACGTCCTGGGCTACGCCAGAGCAGCCACCCACCATCACGTGTGCACCAATAATGCAGAACTGATGCACCGCGGTCATGCCGCCGATGATAACAAAATCATCAAGCGAAACATGTCCGGCAAGTGTCGCGTTATTCGCCAGAATGCAACGGTTACCTACCGTACAATCATGCGCAACGTGTGCGTTAATCATCAGTAAGTTATCGCTGCCCACCTTCGTCAACCCACCGCCTTGCACTGTGCCACGATGAATGGTGACGCTTTCGCGAATGCGGTTGCGATCGCCAATTTCCACACGGGTCGGTTCACCAGCATATTTCAGGTCCTGGTTCACTTCACCGATGGAGGCAAACTGATAAATCTCGTTATCGCGACCAATTTTTGTATGGCCATTCACGACAACGTGAGACTTCAGTACGGTACCCTCACCAATTTCAACATGGGGTCCAACAATACAAAATGGGCCAATGTGAGCATTAGCGCCAATGCTGGCGCCGTCTTCGACAATGGCTGTTGGGTGAATAAAGGCGGATTTATCAATCACGTATCAGGCCTCCCGGCTACGGGCACACATCATCGTTGCTTCGCACACAACTTTACCGTCGACCAGTGCAACCCCTTTGAAACGGGTCAGGCCGCGGCGCGTTTTCTCGAAAGTCACTTCCATGATCATCTGATCGCCAGGCACGACGGGACGCTTAAAGCGTGCTTCATCAATACCAGCGAAATAATACAGTTCGCCCGGTTCCAGTTTTCCTACGCTTTTAAACGCCAGAATACCCGTGGCCTGCGCCATCGCTTCCAGAATCAACACGCCAGGAAAAATCGGTTTACCCGGGAAGTGGCCCTGAAAGAAAGGCTCGTTAACGGATACATTTTTCACTGCGCGCAGAAAACGACCTTCTTCAAAATCCAGCACGCGGTCTACCAGTAAAAACGGAAAACGGTGCGGCAGAAGTTCTAAAATCTCTTCAATATGCAGAGTATGAGTGTTAGTAGTCAAAATACTCTTCCTGTCAAAATATACTAAAAGGCAATAATAACACGGCCTGTCGCAATCGTATGAATGGGACAGGCCGAAAAGTCAGACATGCAAAGACGGTGCTTTAGTCTTGTTGATTAACCTTGCGCTCAATCGCTTTGAGGCGCTTGCTCATATCATCAATGTTCATCACCAGTGCAGCTGTTTTACGCCATACCTTGTTGGGTTGTAGCGGAATGCCTGAGGAGTAGACGCCCGGTTCAGTGATAGGACGCATCACCATCCCCATGCCAGTTACCGTGACTTTGTCGCATATTTCCATATGCCCATTAATCACGCTGGCGCCGCCAATCATGCAGTAACGGCCAATCTTCAGGCTACCCGCCATAATGACGCCACCGGCTACAGCCGTATTGTCGCCAATCACGACGTTATGCGCAATCTGGCACTGGTTATCAATGATAACACCATTACCGATCACGGTATCGTCCAGCGCACCACGGTCAATGGTGGTACATGCGCCAATCTCAACACGATCGCCAATAATCACGCGACCAAGCTGCGGGATCTTCACCCAGTTACCGCGATCGTTCGCGTAACCAAATCCGTCGGATCCGACAACGGTGCTGGACTGGATCAGGCAATTTTCACCGATCTGAATGTCGTGGTAAATCGTCACATTCGCCCACAAGCGTGAACCTGCGCCGATTTTTGTGTTTTTTCCAACGAAGCAACCTGCGCCGATAACCACGTTATCGCCCAGTTCTACGCCAGACTCAATGACCGCATTCGCGCCCACAGAAACATTGTTACCCAACTTCGCCGTCGCATCGATTACTGCACTCGGTGCAATGTTTTGCGCAGGCTGAGGCGTGGTATCTAAAATTTGCGCCATTCGTGCATAGGTCAGGTAGGGATTCTTCACTACCAGCACAGCACTCTTAGCAAATGGAAGGGAGTCCTGCGTCATCACAACGGCAGAAGCCTGGCATGCACTCAGGTGCTCACGGTACTTTGGATTCACCATGAACGTGATATTGCCAGTTTGCGCAGATTGCATGGACGCTACGCCGGTGATGACGATATCGCCATCACCGTGTAATTCTGCATCCAACTGCTCTGCTAAATCAGCCAGTCGAATTGAAGGCATTACTTATTTAACCTGTTTCAGTACGTCAGCGGTGATGTCTTTTACATCGCTGCTGTTGTATGCAACGGTGTTCGCGTCAACAACCAGATCGATGCTCTGGCTGCTCGCAACAGATTTCACAGCTGTCTGGATACGATTAACCAGCTTGCCGCGTTCTTCGTTAGAACGACGTTGACGATCCTGCTCGAAAGCCTGCGCTTTCTGAGAGAAAGTCTGGCGCTGAGCCATTACGTCTTTTTCCAGCTTGGTACGGTCGCTGCCTGCTTTCATTGATTGCAGACGCTGCATTTTAGATTGCAGGTCGGATTCCATACGCTGCAGTTCGCTGGCGCGGCCTTTGAACTCATTTTCCAGCGTAGTAGAAACACCCGTCTTCTGTGCAACCTGTTGGAACAGGCTACCCATGTTGACGATTGCAATTTTGTCAGCAGCCTGTGCGGACGTTGCCATCGCTAAACCGAGACCTGCAGCTAATAACCACTTTTTCACAATTAACTCCTTACCATCCCATTTGCACCCGAAGGTGCAGTTCTTTGCGTGGCCAGGCGATCCCATGCAAGATCGCCTAAAGTCAGCGCTACACTACCACTACATTCCTTTGCGAAGAACAATTACCAGGTTTTACCAATGTTAAACTGGAACTGTTCCGCTTTGTCTCCATCGTACTTCTTGAACGGTTGGGCGTAGGAGAAAACCAACGGCCCCAATGGGGACATCCATTGTAACGCGATACCCGCAGACATACGGATATTATTCGGATCGCTGTAGTCTGGCACGCCAACTGCACGGGTGTCAGCGGTATTCTGCCAGTTCGTATCCCACACGGTACCCATATCCCAGAAGAAGGAAGTACGGACCGAGTTAGCATATTTATCGCTGATAAACGGCGTAGGTGTGATAAATTCCAGGCTCGCTACAGCCATGGCGTTACCGCCGACTGCATCGTCTGATTGACAAGGTTTATTGTCAGTTCTCGAGCACTCTTCATAGTTACTCGAATTGGAATCCGATTTAGCACCTGGCAAATAGACTGCTTTTGGACCAATGGTGTTTGACTGGAAGCCACGTACAGTGCTGGAACCACCCGCGTAGAAGTTCTCATAGAACGGCATCTCTTTGCCGCCAATGCCATCACCATAACCCAGCTTGGTGCGTCCCAAAACCACCCATTTGTGGTCGTCATCGATCGGCACATAGGTCGCCGTATCCAACGTCGCTTTATAGTATTCGTTATCAGAACCCGGGATGGTCACTTTACCGTTCAGGTTGACACGCGTACCTTCCGTAGGGAAATACCCACGGTCCAGCTTGTTGTAGGTCCAACCGTAGTTGAAGGTGAAATCATCCGCGGCAAAGCTGTTGGTATTGTCTTCACCCATGGATTCAAGATAACGATCCATCGCAATCTGCGGCTGCATGTTGGACAGTTTGTTATGTACATAACCCAGGCCTGCACGCAACGTGTTGTATTCGTTGACCGGGAAGCCCAGCGTTACGTCCGTACCATAGCTTTTGTTGGTATAGTCGGACAGATCTGCATCATCCGCCTGGAAGTCGTTATAGAAGACACGGCCACCGAGACTCACACCATCGACGGTGAAGTACGGGTTGGTGACAGACAGCTCAGTATAGGTCTGATAGTCGTTTTTGGTGCCGCTAATCCCGACGGAATAACCGGTACCTAACCAGTTATCCTGCTGAACGCCCGCCTGGAAGCTCACGCCACTTTCAGTGCCGTAACCCACACCGAAGTTAAAGCTACCGGTGTTGCGCTCTTTCACCTTATAAACCACATCAACCTGATCAGGACTGCCCGGAACACGTTGAGTATCGGTATCGACAGTTTCAAAGTAACCCAGACGGTTCAGACGCTCTTTACCCTGGTCAACCAGATCGCTGCCCAACCAGGCACCTTCCATCTGGCGCATTTCGCGACGCAGCACGGAATCTTTCGAGGTGTCGTTACCTTCAAAACGGATCTTACGCACATAGAAACGGTTACCCGCATCCACGTTTACACGCAATTTAACGGTTTTGTCTGCATCGTTGATTTCAGGCTGCGACTGTACACGCGGGTAGGCATAACCATAGCGTCCCAGTAGCTTCTTGATATCATCTTCCATTTTGGTCACTTTAGTGCCGTTATAGAGTTCACCCGGTTCGATTTTCGTCAGGGTCTCAATTTCGGCAGAGTGCCCGGCCAGATTACCACTCACCTGGACCCCAGAAAGCTTGTACTGCTCGCCTTCTGTGATGTTAACGGTGATGTAGATACCTTTTTTATCCGGCGTCAGGCTAACCTGCGTGGAATCGATATTGAAGCGAGCATAACCGCGATCCAGATAGTAGCTGCGCAGGGTTTCAAGGTCTCCCGCCAGTTTCTGTTTCTGGTATTTACGATCGCCCACCACGTTCCACCACGGTACTTCATCGCGCAGTTGGAAGTGAGAGATAAGCTCGTCGGTTGTGAAGGCATGGTTGCCGACGATATTGATCTGTTGGATCTTCGCCGAAACGCCTTCCTGGAAGACCAGTTTGAGGTCAACGCGGTTACGCGGCAACGGCGTGACCACTGCTTTCACACTGGCGCTGTATTTACCGACGCTATAGTAGAAATCTTCCAGACCTTTTTCGATATCGGCAAGCGTTGTGCGATCCAGAGACTCGCCAACACGTACGCCAGACGCCTCGAGGTTTTGCTTCAGCATGTCATCTTTCACCGATTTGTTACCGGAGAAAGTGATGCTGGCAATCGTCGGACGTTCTTTTACCTGAACCAGAAGGGTATCACCATCGCGCAGGACGCGGACATCCTCAAAGTTACCGGTGGCGAACAGAGCACGAATGGTATTACTGATATCTTCATCATTAACCGTGTCGCCTGTGCGCACCGGCATACTGAGGAGAGCCGCACCAACGGCGACTCGCTGTAGGCCTTCGAAATGAATGTCCTTCACTACGAACCCTTCAGCACCGTATACGGTGGCGCTGCTAAACAGCAGCGACGCTATGAGCAACTTTTTCATCGCCATCGTTATTATGCGTTCTTCCTAACACTCTCTTACAACCGAGAGAAATCATTGAAAAGTGCAAGCCCCATTAACAACACCAGCAAGATAGAGCCAATGCGATAACTAAAGTCTTGAACCCGCTCGGATACCGGACCGCCCTTCAGCTTTTCAATCGCCAGGAACAGCAGATGCCCCCCGTCAAGAACGGGCAACGGAAACAGGTTGATTATCCCTAAGTTCACGCTGATAAGCGCAAGGAACATCAGGTAATAAATAACCCCGAACTCCGCTGACATCCCAGCCCCCTGGGCGATAGAAATCGGCCCACTGAGGTTGTTCAGTTTTACATCACCGGTAATCAATTTTCCCAGCATACTGACCGTTAGCTTCATCAACTGCCACGTTTTATCCGAGGCTTCGAGGATGGCGCTGAATGGCCCATACTGGCGTACAGTCTTATACTCATCAGGCAGAGGAATAACTTTAGGCACCACGCCCGCAAAACCTTCTGCCTTCCCGTTAACCTCTTTTGAATCTGGGGTTAACGTTAAAGACAAGGAACTTCCTTGTCTTTCAATATCTAGCGCTAACGGCTTATCCGGATTATCGCGCACCAACGTCACGAACGTCATCCATTGCGTCAGCGGCTGACCATTGACTTTAACGATCCTGTCGCCAGCTTGCAAACCCGCCTTACTTGCCGCGGAGTTTACCTGCACTTCTGACAGCACAGGTTCAATCTGCGGACCACGAGGACGAATGCCCAAACTCGTGACGGGGTCCTGTTTGTCTGGCTCAAATGCCCATTGGCGCAAATCCAGCGTTTTATCCTGTCGCTGGTTACTACCAAACGGTGCCACGCTGAGGATAGTCTGCTCATCACCAATTTTGGCTACCAGCTGCAATCGGACGGTATCCCAATCAGGGGTTTCGATACCATCAACCGCTTTTAGTTCCGTACCTGGCTGAATTTGCGCCTGGGCAGCAATCGAGTTGGGTGTTATTTCACCAACAACCGGACGAACGCCAGGGACACCGATGATAAACACCAGCCAGTAGGCAAAAATAGCGAAGAGGAAATTTGCAATCGGGCCTGCAGCGATAATGGCCGCGCGCTGCCCAACTGTTTTATTGTTGAAAGCATAGTGGCGCAGCTCCGGTACAACGGGCTCAGCGCGCTCATCCAGCATTTTGACGTAACCGCCGAGGGGAATTAAGGCGATCACGTATTCCGTACCCTGTTTATCGGTACGGCGCCAAAGCGCTTTTCCAAAGCCAATGGAAAAGCGCTCGACGCGGACTCCGCAGCGCCGTGCAACCCAGAAATGACCAAATTCATGCACGGTGATAAGTACACCAAGTGCAACGATGAATGCAGCCAGATTCCAGAGAATACTCAGCATAAGACCATCCGTTAGAGCGTCCTGAATACCAGTAACAACAGGCAAGCAAAGACCGGCACCGCAGCCGTCAGGCTGTCAATACGATCCAGAATACCACCGTGTCCTGGGATTAAGTGACCACTGTCCTTAATACCTGCTTCACGCTTAAACATACTCTCGGTCAGGTCACCCAGCACGGAGGCCAGGGCTGCAACGATGGAGCAAATGAGCAAGGTGACAGGCGCAACTTCAAGATTCGCCCACATACCATAACCCCACGAGATTACAGCTGCAGTGGCAAGTCCGCCAATAAAACCCTGCCAGGTTTTACCAGGAGAAACCTTCGGCGCCAGTTTATGTTTGCCAAACATCTTACCAAACATATAGGCACCAGAGTCCGCTCCCCAAACGAGGATCATGACATAGAGCAGCCATAGCGCGCCACTATAATGATTCTCATCATAGTGCCAGGCACGTAGCGCCAGCATTCCCCAAAAGAAAGGAACAATGGTTAACACGCCGAAAATTATGCGTAATGTTTTGGAATTACGCCAGACCGAGGCTGAACCGGGGTAAAACAACACCAGTAATAGCGCCACGGCCCACCAGCCCAGCGACGCCCAAAGCGACACTTCAACCAGCGGTTGGTGAATATTATGATGATACTCAGGCAGCAAAAACAGCATCAGTGCCAGCAATAGCCCGCACAAAACCGCCAACCAAACTCGCTGTGTACGCGTGGCAAAACCGCTTAACTGTCCCCATTCCCAGGCGGCCAGCATACAGACGACCAGCGTAACAATGGCGAACCCCACCGGCGGCAACAAAAACAACGCCGCGATGACAACGGGTATTAAAACAAAAGCAGAAATCAGGCGATACTTCAGCAAAAGCGACCCCCATCAGGCTTTTTCATCACCGGGCTCGGTGCCGCCGAAACGACGCTCACGATTAGCAAAGGCATGTAGCGCACCTTCAAAGTCTTGTTCATCGAAATCGGGCCAGAGAACATCCGTAAAGTAAAGTTCGGCATAGGCAATTTGCCACAACAAAAAATTACTAATTCGATGCTCTCCCCCAGTCCTTATCACTAAATCCACAGGAGCCAGCTCATGCATACACACTTGCTGACCAAGCATCTCTTCATCAATTTGCTCTGGACGCAACAGACCTTCCTGCACCTGTTGTGCCAGTTGCCTGACGCCCTGGACAATATCCCACCGTCCACCGTAATTCGCGGCAATATTCAGCGTTAACCCGGTATTCTGGGCGGTAAGCGCTTCCGACTTGCGAATCCGTTCTTGCAAACGTGTGTTAAATCGACTGATATCCCCAATAATACGCAGACGCACGTTATGGCGGTGCAGGTTTTTCACTTCGCTATCAAGTGCCCACACAAACAATTCCATTAACGCACTGACTTCCTGCGCTGGTCGGTTCCAGTTCTCACTGCTAAAGGCATACAGCGTTAACGCGTCAATACCGTTATTGGCAGCAAAAGAGACAGCCCGGCGGACGGATTTTGCTCCGGCCTTATGCCCAAAGGCGCGGATCTTCCCTTGCTTTTTCGCCCAGCGGCCATTGCCATCCATGATAATTGCGACATGGCGACAACCATGTGCTGGCAAGTTCTCGCTTAATGGTTTAGTTGCAGACAACATAACGCGTTTTTAGTCCCTGAAAGGATTATACGGTACTCAGGAATACTGAAGCCTATCCACAAAAAAGCCGTGTCAAACCACGGCTTACCCGATCGAAAAAAAGCAAATACCTGCGATCAGGTGGCGCAGACTATATCACTGAAGCCCAACGCTAACAAATAGCACGATCCCTCACAGAGTGATTATCATCAGCTTGAGAGTCGTGTCACTTGTTTTGTCGCGACGTCTCTGGCGATGGCATCGACCCTCAGCACATCTTCAACGCTCTGCGGTTCCTGCAAATCCATCCTATCCAGTACGGACAAATTGAGATCGGCGATATCCGTAAATCGAATCTGCTGCGCCAAAAATGCAGCAACGGTAATCTCATTTGCGGCGTTCAGCGCAGTTGTCGCAGCCTGTCCTTGCTCAAACGCGTCCATCGCCAGTTTCAGGCACGGATAACGCTGATAATCAGGTGCGGAAAACGTCAACGCACTGAGTTTGCAAAAATCGACAGGCTTAACCCCAGAGCTCACACGTTCCGGCCATGCCATCGTATGGGCGATAGGCGTGCGCATATCAGGCTCACCCAACTGGGCCAGGACGCTACCATCCTGATAACGGACCATCGAGTGAATAACCGACTGTGGATGGATCAGCACTTCCATCTGGCTTGCACTGGCATTAAACAACCAACGCGCTTCAATGTATTCCAGACCTTTATTCATCATGGTGGCGGAATCGACGGAGATTTTTCGTCCCATCGACCAATTCGGATGACGACATGCCTGATCGGGAGTCATTAGAGCCAGATCGGGCAATGGCGTTTCACGGAAAGGGCCACCAGACCCGGTAAGCAAAACAGACACAACGCCGTTTTGCTCAAGGTCAGCGTATCCCAGATTGTGTTGGATAGGTTGCGGTAAACTCTGAAAAATCGCGTTATGTTCGCTATCTACCGGCAAAAGCTGCGCTTTATGCCGTTTCACGTCGTCCATAAACAGACGTCCGCAGGTTACCAGAGACTCTTTATTCGCCAGCAAAATGTTTTTGCCTGCGCGGATTGCCGCAAGCGTTGGCAACAAACCTGCCGCGCCAACTATCGCCGCCATGACCTGATCGACATCATCCAGCGCGGCCATATCACAGGCCGCCTGCTGCCCGCACATAACCTCGGTGCGACTTCCATGATCCCGCAATGCGGATTTCACCAGCGCTGCACTTTTTTCGTCATCCATCACCGCGTAGCGGGGGGAAAACTCAAGGCATTGCTCCACCATACGGGCGACATTTTTACCCGCTACCAACGCAGCAACACGAAATTTATCCGGGTTATGGCGTACTACATCGAGCGTACTGCAACCAATAGAGCCGGTTGAGCCCAGGATGGTTAATTGCTTCATGAGACATCCAGAAGAATTGAGACAGGATAAAAAAGCAAAACGCCGCTATCCAGCCTTCTCAGGCCTTCTAAGCGGCGTTTTTAGCGTACAGGCGAATCAGAACTGCATCAGTTCCGCTTCTTTCTCTGCCAGCGCCGCATCAACTTTCTTGATTGCAGCATCGGTCAGTTTCTGTACGTCGTCCTGAGAACGGCGATCGTCATCTTCGCTGATCTCTTTATCTTTCAGCAGCGCTTTCACTTTGTCGTTGGCGTCACGGCGTACGTTACGCACAGCAACACGCGCGCCTTCAGCTTCACCACGTACGATCTTGGTCAGATCTTTACGACGTTCTTCGGTCAGCGGTGGCAGCGGAACGCGGATGTCAGAACCCGCTGAGCTTGGGTTCAGACCGAGGTCAGAAGCCATAATCGCTTTCTCAACAGCCGGACCCATAGAACGGTCAAACACGTTGATTTTCAAGGTACGGGAATCTTCAACCGTTACGCTTGCCAGCTGGCGCAGCGGAGTCGGCGTGCCGTAATATTCTACGATAATGCCATCCAGCAGGCTGGGAGAAGCACGACCCGTGCGAATTTTGCTGATTTGATTTTTGAATGCTTCGACGCATTTGTCCATGCGTACTTCAGCATCTTTTCTGATATCGTTGATCACGTTACGAATCCTTGAAAGCTTGTTTCAGTCAGACCATACCCACCACGCAAGATGTGACAAGTATAGTCTTGATTAATTTTGAGGGACGTATCCCGCGACATTAAAGCGGAATATTACCTGCATTTAGCCGCAACGGGAATTATTCCGTGATTAACGTGCCTTCTTTTTCACCCATCACAACGCGGCGCAACGCACCCGGTTTGTTCATGTTGAAGACACGAATCGGTAATTTGTGGTCACGAGCCAGCGTGAACGCAGCCAGATCCATCACTTTCAGTTCTTTATCCAGTACTTCAGCATAGGTCAACTGTTCGTACATGGTTGCTGTTGGATCTTTAGCTGGATCGGCGGTAAACACACCATCAACTTTAGTGGCTTTCAGAACCACATCCGCTTCAATTTCAATACCACGCAGGCAGGCTGCGGAGTCAGTGGTGAAGAACGGGTTGCCTGTACCAGCGGACAAAATAACTACGCGGTTGTTACGCAACAGGCTGATCGCTTCCGCCCAGCTGTAGTTATCACACACGCCGTTCAGAGGGATAGCGGACATCAGGCGAGCGTTCACATAGGCGCGGTGAAGCGCATCGCGCATCGCCAGACCGTTCATTACGGTGGCTAACATGCCCATGTGGTCGCCCACGACGCGGTTCATCCCTGCTTTCGCCAGACCAGCACCACGGAACAGGTTACCACCACCGATCACTACGCCAACCTGGATTCCCAGCTCGACCAGCTCTTTGATTTCCTGAGCCATACGGTCAAGTATGCTTGCATCAATACCGAAGCCCTCTGAACCTTGCAGAGCTTCGCCACTTAACTTAAGCAGAATACGTTTGTAGACGGGTTTTGCATTGGTAGCCATGTTTCTTTCCTGAGACTGTCAACGAATGAGATGAGTTAATTCCAGCGACATTGTATGTCGCTTTTCAGCCCTGCCACTATAGCGCTTAGCTGAATTTACAAGTCGGGCGCAAAAAGAAGCCGCCCTCAGGCGGCTCCTTTTAAAATTAAGACTGCTTGGACATCGCAGCAACTTCTGCTGCAAAGTCAGTCTCAACTTTCTCGATGCCTTCACCCACTTCGAAGCGGATGAAACCAGTTACGTCAGCGTTGTGCTCTTTCAGCAGCTGAGCAACAGATTTGCTCGGTTCCATAACGAAAGGCTGACCAGTCAGAGAAACTTCGCCGGTGAATTTCTTCATGCGGCCTTCAACCATTTTCTCTGCGATTTCTTTCGGCTTGCCAGACTGCATCGCGATATCCAGCTGAACCTGGTATTCTTTTTCTACTACTTCAGCAGAAACGTCTTCCGGCTTAACGAATTCTGGTTTGCTTGCAGCAATGTGCATTGCCAGCTGTTTAACCAGTTCTTCATCAGCGCCAGTTGCAGCAACCAGAACACCGATACGCGCACCGTGCTGGTAGCTACCCAGTACTTCGCCTTCCAGGGAAGCCACGCGACGGATGTTGATGTTCTCACCGATTTTAGCAACCAGAGCAACACGTTCTTCTTCGAACTGTGCTTTCAGAACTTCAACGTCAGTGATTTTGCCAGCAACAGCAGCGTCCAGTACTTTGTCAGCAAATGCCTGGAAACCAGCATCTTTAGCAACGAAGTCAGTCTGGCAGTTAACTTCCAGAATGAAAGCGATATTGCCGTCGATTTTGGTTTTGATTACGCCGTCAGCAGCAACGTTGCCTGCTTTTTTCGCTGCTTTAATAGCACCGGACTTACGCATGTTTTCGATTGCCAGCTCGATGTCGCCATTAGCTTCAGTCAGTGCTTTTTTGCAATCCATCATGCCTGCGCCAGTACGCTCACGCAGCTCTTTTACCAGGGATGCGGTAATTTCAGCCATTCTAAAATCCTCGGAAGATTTGATCTGCCCGGCATGAAACCGCACAGATTTAAAAGTGAAAAAGGGGGCCATATACAGGCCCCCTAACCAAACGTGATACTACCTGGCCTATATCCGTCATTCTTCAAGCTGCTGGTGCGTTGTTTTCCTTACTCACCCCAGTCACTTACTGACGTAAGCTCCGGGGGATTCGTTGCGTCAACGCCTTCCAGCAACTCGAATTACCTAGGATATATAAGGGGTCGCTCTAACGAGCGTGCCTTATTATTCAGCTTCTACGAAGCTTTCTTCCGCCTGGGAAGCCAGATCCTGAGAACGGCCTTCACGAACGGTAGTAGCTACAGCGCCCAGGTACAGGGTCACAGCACGGATTGCGTCGTCGTTACCCGGGATAACGAAGTCAACACCGTCCGGATCAGAGTTGGTATCAACGATAGCAAATACCGGGATACCCAGGTTGTTTGCTTCTTTGATAGCAATGTGCTCGTGGTCAGCATCGATTACGAACAGAGCGTCCGGCAGGCCGCCCATGTCTTTGATACCGCCCAGGCTGTTTTCCAGTTTCTCAAGCTCACGGGTGCGCATCAGCGCTTCTTTCTTGGTCAGCTTTTCGAAAGTACCGTCCTGAGACTGAGTTTCCAGATCTTTCAGACGTTTGATGGACTGACGAACGGTTTTCCAGTTAGTCAGCATACCGCCCAGCCAGCGATGGTTCACGAAGAACTGGTCGCAGCTGTTAGCAGCGTCTTTCACCGCTTCGCTTGCAGCGCGTTTAGTACCAACGAAAAGGATTTTACCTTTACGAGCAGAGATCTTGTTCAGTTCAGCCAGAGCTTCGTTGAACATCGGTACAGTTTTCTCAAGGTTGATGATGTGAACTTTGTTACGCGCACCGAAGATGAACGGCTTCATTTTCGGGTTCCAGTAACGGGTCTGGTGACCGAAGTGAACACCAGCCTTGAGCATGTCGCGCATGGAAACAGTTGCCATGATTAAAACCTCTATATATAAAAGTTGGGGTTAAGCCTCCACGCATCCCATATTACCGACCCTTAAGGGCACCCCGGAATATGTGTCGATACGTGTGTGTTGTTACACAAAGTGAGATTTGTCGCTCCCGTCCATCGTGTGTAGTCTGCGAATAGAACGGAAGTCCGGCGCGCTTTATACCACAAATACGCCGTCGACACCAATAATTGTTGGTACTGTGTGCTGAATGAACGATGAATTTCGTGTTACAGGAAGGCGGCAAATTTTTGAATCTCCAGGAGCTTACATGTAGTAAGTGACTGGAGTGAAAAAATACAGCCAACGCACCTGTGGCACGAAAGGCGAAGTTTAGAATGATTCTCAATTTGGCAGCATGTATGCGGGACTGATACCATTGGCAGCACTTAAACAATTATTGCCGATATCATCGGCACTGATGGACAGAATTCATGGCTATCTCAATCAAGACCCCTGAAGAAATCGAAAAAATGCGCGTCGCAGGCCGCCTGGCCGCTGATGTACTGGAAATGATCGCACCGTTTGTTAAACCGGGCGTCAGCACCGGCGAGCTGGATCGCATCTGTAACGACTACATCGTGAATGAACAGCAGGCCATTTCCGCATGCCTGGGCTATCACGGTTATCCGAAATCCGTGTGCATCTCTATTAATGAAGTCGTGTGCCACGGGATCCCGGACGATGCCAAGCTCCTGAAAGACGGCGATATCGTCAACATTGACGTCACAGTGATTAAAGACGAATACCACGGCGATACGTCCAAAATGTTTATCGTCGGGAAACCGACCATTCTTGGCGAGCGTCTGTGCCGCGTCACGCAGGAAAGCCTGTACCTGGCGCTGCGCATGGTAAAACCAGGTATTCGCCTGCGTACCCTGGGCGCTGCAATTCAGAAATACGCGGAAGGCGAAGGTTTCTCTGTGGTCCGTGAATACTGCGGTCACGGCATTGGTCGCGGCTTCCATGAAGAACCGCAGGTTCTGCATTACGATGCGGACGACGGCGGTGTGGTACTGCAGCCGGGCATGACCTTCACCGTAGAACCGATGCTGAATGCCGGTGATTACCGTATCCGCACCATGAAAGACGGCTGGACGGTGAAAACCAAAGACCGGAGCTTGTCTGCTCAGTACGAGCATACTATTGTGGTGACGGAAAACGGCTGTGAAATTCTGACGTTACGCACGGATGACACCATCCCGGCGATCATCACACACGGCGAATAATGTTTTGCCTGATGGCGATGCCCCTGCATCTTATCAGGCCTACAATTTGCACTACTTCGTAGGCCGGATAAGGCGCTAGCGCTGTCATCCGGCTTTTTTATGGGTGGCGCACAATGAATACTCTTCCTGAACAGCACGCAAATACTGCCCTCCCCACCCTGCCTGGCCAACCGCAAAACCCAGGGACATGGCCACAGCACGACCTCAACTGCCCCGGCATTAAAGCGCATATCGACGCTTTCCAGCACTGGTTAGGCGAAGCGTTTGACAGCGGGATCTCCGCAGAGCAACTCATTGAGGCCCGCACCGAGTTTATTGACCAGTTACTTCAGCGTCTGTGGATTGAAGCCGGTTTCGGTCAGATTGCCGATCTGGCGCTGGTTGCTGTTGGCGGTTACGGACGCGGCGAACTGCATCCCCTTTCCGATATTGACCTACTGATCCTGAGTCGTAAAAAGCTCCCTGACGCACAGGCCGAAAAAGTCGGCGAGCTGTTAACGCTGCTATGGGACGTGAGGCTAGAGGTTGGGCACAGCGTGCGGACGCTGGAAGAGTGTCTGCTGGAGGGGCTATCGGATTTAACCGTCGCCACCAACCTGATAGAAACACGCCTGCTGATTGGCGACGTGGCGCTGTTTCTGGAGCTACAAAAGCATATTTTTAGCGAAGGTTTCTGGCCGTCCGATAAATTTTACGCTGCCAAAGTGGAAGAACAGAATCAACGCCATCAGCGCTATCACGGCACCAGCTACAACCTGGAGCCGGATATCAAAAGCAGTCCAGGTGGACTGCGCGACATCCACACCCTGCAATGGGTCGCCCGCCGTCATTTTGGTGCCACGTCGCTGGATGAGATGGTCGGCTTCGGCTTCCTGACGCTGGCGGAGCGCGCCGAACTGAATGAATGTTTGCATATTCTGTGGCGCATTCGCTTTGCATTGCATCTGATCGTGAACCGTTACGATAATCGTCTGCTGTTTGATCGACAGCTCAGCGTGGCTCAACGCCTCAATTATGGCGGTGAAGGCAATGAGCCGATCGAGCGGATGATGAAAGACTATTTCCGGGTAACGCGACGAGTGAGTGAACTGAACCACATGCTGCTCCAGCTGTTTGACGAGGCGATCCTCGCCATGCCGGCTGATGAAAAACCGCGCCCAATTGATGACGACTTTCAGTTGCGTGGCACATTGATTGACCTGCGCAATGACGACCTGTTTATCCGCGAGCCCGAGGCTATTTTGCGGATGTTTTACATCATGGTACGCAATAGCGCGATCACCGGAATTTACTCCACCACACTGCGTCATTTGCGTCATGCCCGCCGTCATTTAACTCAACCGCTGTGCTACATTCCGGAAGCGCGCTCGCTATTTCTCAGCATGTTGCGCCATCCGGGTGCAGTGAGTCGCGGCCTGTTGCCAATGCATCGCCACAGCGTGTTATGGGCCTATATGCCGCAGTGGTCACACATTGTCGGTCAAATGCAGTTTGACCTGTTTCATGCTTATACGGTGGATGAGCACACCATCCGCGTAATGCTCAAGCTGGAAAGTTTTGCCAGGGAAGAGACTCGCCCGCGCCATCCGCTGTGTGTGGATCTGTGGCCGCGCCTGCGTCAACCAGAACTCATTCTGATTGCTGCGCTGTTCCACGATATCGCCAAAGGACGTGGCGGCGATCACTCTATTCTGGGGGCTCAGGACGTACTCAAGTTCGCCGAATTACACGGACTCAACTCGCGTGAAACGAATCTGGTCATGTGGCTGGTGCGCCAGCATCTGCTAATGTCGGTGACCGCTCAGCGCCGTGATATACAGGATCCGGAGGTGATCAAGCAATTCGCTGAAGAAGTACAAACGGAACATCGTCTGCGCTTTTTAGTGTGCCTGACCGTCGCAGATATTTGCGCTACTAACGAAACACTGTGGAATAGCTGGAAGCAAAGCCTGTTGCGCGAATTATACTTCGCCACGGAAAAACAGCTGCGTCGTGGAATGCAAAACACGCCGGATATGCGCGAGCGTGTGCGCCATCATCAACTGCAGGCGCTGGCACTACTGCGAATGGACAACATTGACGAAGAAGCGCTGCACCATATCTGGTCGCGCTGTCGCGCCAACTATTTCGTGCGCCACAGCCCAAATCAACTGGCCTGGCATGCGCGTCATCTGCTGCAGCACGATCTCAGTAAACCACTAATTTTACTCAGCCCGCAGGCAACGCGAGGCGGAACGGAGATTTTCATCTGGAGCCCGGACCGCCCTTACCTGTTCGCCGCCGTCTGCGCCGAACTGGACAGACGTAATCTTAGCGTTCACGATGCACAGATTTTCACCACCCGTGATGGCATGGCGATGGATACGTTCATCGTTCTGGAGCCGGACGGCAGTCCGCTGTCGTCAGACAGGCACGAAGCGATCCGTTTTGGACTGGAACAGGCCATCACGCAGCGCAGCTGGCAACCGCCGCAGCCGCGTCGTCAACCGGCAAAATTACGCCACTTTACCGTCGATACCGAGGTCACTTTCCTGCCGACCCATACCGACCGTAAATCATTCCTTGAGCTTATCGCTCTCGACCAGCCTGGACTGCTGGCGCGGGTGGGGCAGATTTTTGCCGATCTGGGAATTTCGCTGCATGGCGCCCGAATTACAACCATTGGCGAGCGAGTAGAAGATTTATTCATAATCGCCACCGCCGACCGGCGTGCCCTTAATAATGAGCTGCAGCAGGAAGTACATCAACGGTTGACAGAGGCCCTCAATCCAAACGATAAAGGGTAATGTTTTTATTTATTATGGAAAGAGTTTAACAATGCAGCAGTTACAGAACGTTATTGAGTCCGCTTTTGAGCGTCGTGCCGACATCACTCCGGCAAATGTAGATACCGTAACCCGCGAAGCGGTGAATCAGGTTATTGCTTTACTGGATTCCGGTGCACTGCGCGTCGCAGAAAAGATTGAGGGTCAGTGGGTCACGCATCAGTGGCTGAAAAAGGCGGTCCTGCTCTCTTTCCGTATTAACGATAATCAGGTTATCGAGGGTGCGGAAAGCCGTTACTTCGATAAAGTGCCGATGAAATTCGCCGACTACGATGAAGCTCGCTTCCAGAAAGAAGGTTTCCGCGTGGTTCCGCCAGCGGCTGTACGTCAGGGCGCGTTTATCGCGCGTAACACCGTATTAATGCCCTCTTACGTGAACATCGGCGCTTATGTTGATGAAGGTACGATGGTTGATACCTGGGCGACCGTGGGTTCCTGCGCGCAAATTGGTAAAAACGTTCACCTGTCCGGCGGCGTTGGCATCGGTGGCGTACTGGAGCCGTTACAGGCTAACCCGACCATCATCGAGGACAACTGCTTCATCGGCGCGCGCTCTGAAGTGGTTGAAGGCGTGATCGTCGAAGAAGGCTCTGTTATCTCTATGGGCGTGTACATTGGTCAGAGCACCCGTATTTACGATCGTGAAACCGGCGAAGTGCATTATGGCCGCGTTCCGGCGGGCTCTGTGGTTGTCTCCGGCAACCTGCCGTCGAAAGATGGCAAATACAGCCTGTACTGCGCGGTGATCGTGAAGAAAGTCGACGCTAAAACGCGTGGCAAAGTGGGTATCAACGAACTGTTACGTACCATCGACTAACAGCAATTTGAAAAAGCGGGCTTAGCCCGCTTTTTTTACATCTGCGAGTGGCATAAACAAGGCTTTTCGTTAATTATTCAATGGTTATAGTGAGCTTAAGGGTACCGCTATGTATGACAATCTGAAAAGTCTGGGCATTACTAATCCTGAAGAGATCGATCGTTACAGCCTGCGGCAAGAAGCCAACAACGATATCCTGAAAATCTATTTCCAAAAGGATAAAGGTGAGTTTTTTGCCAAGAGCGTGAAGTTCAAATATCCCCGTCAGCGTAAAACGGTTGTCGCCGATGGCGTCGGTCAGGGCTACAAAGAAGTGCAGGAGATCAGTCCAAACCTGCGCTATGTGATCGACGAACTGGATCAGATCTGCCAGCGCGATCGCAGTGAAGTCGATCTTAAACGCAAGATCCTCGATGATTTACGTCATCTGGAAAGCGTCGTGACTAATAAGATCAGCGAAATTGAAGCCGATCTGGAAAAACTGACGCGTAAGTAACCGCATGTGAATGTATTCGTAGGCCGGGTAAGGCGAAGCCGCCCCCCGGCATTTTGCCTGATATGTGTAGTGTCATCAGGCAAGGAATTAATGCTGTTCATCCAGTTGCAACGCCACATACAACAACAGTCGGTCGTCAAAATTCCCCAAATCCAGCCCGGTTAGCTCTGAAATTCGGTTCAGGCGATATTCCAGCGTATTACGGTGGATAAACAACGCTTTTGAGGTCGCCAGCGGCTGAACGTTATGCCGAAACCACGCCGCTAAAGTCCGACGCAGCAAGCCGTTGTTATCCATCGCTTTCAGCCGAACCAGCGGACGGGCCAGCTCATTAGCCTGCCAGCCGCCGCGCAGGCTGTCCAGCAGCACTGGCAACATTAAATCCTGGTAAAAATAGCTACGGCTTTCCGGCATGCGCTGCTTGCCGACCATCATGGTTGTACGTGCGGTGCGATACGAACGGGCAATGCTGCCCGGCCCGGTAAAATAGTTGCCCAGCGATACGCGAAAGCGTAGTTGTCCGTTCTCTTTCATACGGGCGATCAACTGTTCAACACGCTTGCGATGATCTTCTGCATCCCAGCGGCCAAACTGATTGAGCGCCGGTTTCAGAACTACCATCTCAGTCAGTGAAACAATCGCAATCAGGTTATTTCGTTCTGGTGTCGTCAACGCATTTTGTAATTGCTGTAGTTCAGCCATGGCACTGTCTACACCAAGCTGACCGCTGTCGACCTCCACCACCGCTACCACGCGCGGCTGGTTCAGATCTATACCCAGCCTCTGCGCCCATTCCACCAGCGCCGGGGTGTTTTCTTCAGCCTGAATCAGGTTCATCACCAGTTCTTCGCGCAGACGACTGTCCTGAGCGAGCAGATGCATCAAACGCGACTGCTCCAGCATCATTTCGGCGGTCATACACACCAGTTCACCGTATTTACGCAAATGCTCCGGCTCACCGGTTAAGCCAATAACGCCAACGATTTCGCCTTCAAGCCGCAGCGGCAGGTTTATCCCCTGACGCACGCCGTGCAAATGTCGCGCTACCGCATCATCAATATCGACTACCCGGCCCTGTGAGAGCACCAGCAGTGCCCCTTCGTGCAATTCACCAATACGTTCGCGATCGCCACTGCCGATTATCCGCCCACGGGCATCCATTACGTTGATATTGGTATCAATGATGCGCATCGTGCGCGCCACAATATCCTGCGCCATTTTGGTATCGAGATGCCAGCCAGCCATAAAGCCCTCCTGTGAGCAGTGCTCAAGCATAGGGAAGAAAACAGGCTGCGACATTGTGCAAATGCACAAAGCAGAAGAGAGAAGTATGGAGTTGTGGTAGGTATCACAAAAAGAAACCCCTTCCCTGATATGGGAAGGGGTTCAGAGGGATTATTGCATCAACAGATAGATAGAGCTGTCACCACGCTGAATGTTCAGCGCCAGAACAGCCGGTTTACTGTCGAGAATTTTGCGCAGTTCCGCGATGTTTTTCACCGGTTGCTGGTTAGCACCAATGATGACATCCCCTTTCTTCAGGCCAATCTGTGCCGCCGGCGAATTCGGTTTCACATCGCTTACCACGACACCTTTGTCCTGGCCTTTGTTACTCATATCCGCACCTTCAATGCCTTTGAAGATAGAGCTGGAATCAACCTGAGTCTGGCTGCTCTGCTGCAGTTCCAGGTTCACCGTTACCGGCTTACCGTCGCGCAGCAGGCCAAGGTTAATTTTGCTACCCACTGGCATGGTGCCGACCTGCGCACGCAGGGCAGCGAAGCTGCTGATTGGTTTACCGTTCAGGGAGGTAATCACGTCCCCGGCTTTGATACCGGCTTTCGCTGCAGAAGAGTTCGGCATAACCTGGCTGACGAATGCCCCACGCTGGGCATCCACTTTCATCGCTTTCGCCAGCTCAGAGCTCAGCTCAGTCCCCATAATACCCAGCTCACCGCGTTTAACCTGGCCGAACTCAACCATCTGCGAAGTCAGGTTTTTCACCATGTTGCTTGGGATAGCAAAACCGATCCCGATGTTGCCACCGTCCGGCGCGAGGATCGCGGTGTTAATCCCGATCAACTCACCATTCAGGTTAACCAGCGCACCGCCAGAGTTACCGCGGTTGATCGCCGCATCCGTCTGGATAAAGTTCTCGTAGTTTTCGGCATTCAGGCCACTACGCCCCAGTGCAGAAACGATACCTGATGTCACCGTTTCACCGAGGCCAAACGGGTTACCAATCGCTACAGTGTAATCACCCACGCGCAGCGCATCAGAATCTGCCAGCTTAATTGCCGTCAGATTTTTCGGATCCTGAATTTGAATCAACGCGATATCAGAGCGCGGATCTTTTCCGACGATTTTTGCGTCAAACTTACGCCCATCGCTCAGTTGAACCTTGATCACCGTGGCATTATCGACCACGTGGTTGTTGGTCACAACATACCCTTTCGCGGCATCAATGATGACGCCAGACCCCAGCGCCATAAATTTCTGCTGCTGGCCACCGCCGTTGTCAGCGCCCGGAGCACCGCCCTGGCAGAACGGTGAGCTCTGGAACGGAGAACCGTCCTGGCAGAACGGAGAGTTATCACCAAAGAACTGCTGGAAATTACGCGGCATACGCGGCGTATTGACCGTCGTGCTCCCCTCGACATTAATACTCACCACCGATGGCATCACTTTTTCGAGCATCGGGGCCAGGCTTGGCATCTGTTGGGCTGTTGTCGCTGAAGACGCTGTCTCAGCCGCCGTTGCAGACAGGGGGGACAACGCCAAACCTAAACTCAGAGCCAGTGCACTCATTGCTAATGTGGTTTTTTTCATGTGTTTCGTTCTCGATTAACAGGTCACGCAAAATTGCTGTATACCTCAGAGTCGTTTTATAGCGCTAAGTTCCAGAATGAAGTTTAAGGAAAAAGTAAAATTTTATTGTCCGTCTTTACAAATGAGTATTTATTGTTCTACCGCCATCAGCCGTCTATATTCATCCCAGGCATACAAGTCAGTCATCCCGCTGATATAATCCTGAATTAAACGGCAGCGGTAATAATATTCCATGACCGGGAACTCGGCACTACCCGGCAATATTTTACTGACCGCCTCAACATAAGCAAGACGATGGCGGGTAGACAACTTTTGAAATAATCGTGATTCGATAGGGAACTGTTTTAATCTTTCGTGTTCAACCAGTCCGCTAAAGTCGGATAATGACATTTTTAGCAGTGGTTGGTAGATTTCCAGAAGCCCACTGATAACCCGATAGCCTTGCAATTCCAGCTGTTCCACATCTGGATGACTAAACACATGTTTTACCGCTACATTTTTATATACCCCTAGCAACTGACTGAAGCTACTGGCATCTTCTAATAAAGCGTGATTAAAACTCCCCTCAAAAATTTGCGGCAAATTATCAATAAAACGCTGAGCGGCGTACGGTACCAGCTTATTCAGCGTATTAACGCGTAAATACATAAAGAACTGATCTTCAGTACTGCGGCTTAATGTATTTGAACGAGATTTTTCCCAGGCGTTCTCAACAACCTGACTAAACAGGGAACCTTTTTCATGATGCCCCCACGCCTCATACAGATGGTGGTAAAGCTGCTCGACGCTGAAGATTCTTTTCTCAACAGCATCCTCCAGATCAGCCACACAATAAGAGATATCGTCCGCTGCTTCCATAATCCAGGTTAATGGAAAGCGACTGTAAGGTGCTAAGGATAATTCTTTACGTAACCGCTCAATATACGGTTCCTCGGAAAGGTAATAGCCCGGTTTCTTCATTAAATAGTTATGCGTCGCCGGCGTACCTCCACGCCACCATGCCGGGCGCGTATATTTTAAAATTCCCCCCACCTGCGACCAGGTCAGGTTCATGCGCATCAGAGTATGCACCAGCCGAATGCCCTGCGCATTGCCTTCAAAATGGCACAGGTCCTGACGTACCTTGCGGCGAATATCATTGAGCAACTCTTCACCTTCACGCAAACGTAACGCAGACACCAGGCAGCGATCGTCGCTTAACGGCTGACTTTCAGCGTCAGCCGGATAGAGTCGCTGGCGAAACCAGTCATTAATCGCTGCCTCGCCAAAATGACCAAACGGCGGATTGCCGATGTCATGCATCAGGCAGGACATTTCGACGATGCTTTCAAAGGGACCGGTCAACTCATCCAGGCCGTACTGCTCCAACAGCTTTTGCTCTTTCAGTCGGCTGAGGATCTCTTTGGCGATATAACGCCCTACCTGCTGAACTTCCATCGAGTGCGTCAGGCGCGTACGCACCGCCGCGTTACGCTCCAACGGAAAGACCTGGGTTTTTTGCTGCAGTCGGCGAATAGCCGGAGAATTGATAATGCGTCCACGGTCGCTTTCGAAAATGCGCAGGATCTCATGCTCAGATTTCACGCCCTGCGGTGAACGGTAACGACGATGCCAGTTTATTTTTTTTCGGAAATCGATCTGTGCCATGTCCTCTCCCGCCTGAGAAATGCGCTACCCCTTAAGCGCATGATAGACTATGCCCTCAAATCTGGCTTATCGCGAGTAAATCTATGAAAATCGGCATCATTGGTGCAATGGAAGAAGAAGTTACGCTGCTGCGTGACAAAATCGAAAACCGTCAGACAATCGCTCTTGGCGGTTGTGAAATTTACACCGGCCAACTGAACGGTACTGAGGTTGCGCTACTGAAATCAGGCATCGGTAAAGTAGCTGCGGCGCTGGGCGCAACACTGCTGCTTGAACACTGCAAGCCAGATGCCATCATCAATACCGGTTCTGCGGGTGGCCTGGCTTCTACGCTGAAAGTGGGTGATATCGTGGTTTCTGACGAAGCGCGCTATCACGATGCTGACGTCACCGCATTCGGCTATGAATTTGGCCAGCTACCGGGCTGCCCGGCCGGTTTTAAAGCCAACCCGACACTGATTGCTGCGGCGGAATCCTGCATTGCCGAACTCAATCTGAACGCCGTCCGTGGACTGATCGTCAGCGGCGATGCCTTCATTAATGGTTCCGTTGGTCTGGCAAAAATTAAGCATAACTTCCCACAGGCGATTGCCGTTGAGATGGAAGCAACCGCAATTGCGCACGTGTGTCACAACTTTAACGTGCCGTTTGTTGTCGTTCGCGCTATCTCTGACGTCGCCGATCAGCAGTCCCATCTCAGCTTTGACGAGTTCCTGGTCGTTGCCGCGAAACAGTCAAGCCTGATGGTTGAAACGCTGGTGCAGAAACTGGCACATGGCTAAATACATCTCCAGGGCGCTGGTCGCCCTGCTTTTCATTCTTCCGGCGTGGCTTTACGCCGCGCCGCGCGTTATTTCGCTTTCCCCAGCCAACACTGAACTGGCCTTCGCCGCCGGTATTACCCCCGTTGGCGTCAGCAGCTATTCAAACTACCCGCCCGAGGCCAAAAATATTGAAGAGGTCTCAACCTGGCAAGGCATGAATCTGGAACGTATTGTGGCGCTCAAACCCGATTTGGTTATTGCCTGGCGTGGAGGGAATGCTGAGCGACAGGTTAATCAACTGACCGCCCTGGGAATTAAGGTCATCTGGGTCGATGCCGTCACCATCGAGCAGGTCGCAGATGCATTGCGTCAACTTGCGCCATGGAGTCCCAAGCCTGAACAGGCAAAGCAAGCAGCGCAAACCCTGCTTGATGAGTATGCTTTACTAAAGTCTCAGTATGCCAACAAACCTAAAAAACGTGTGTTTCTCCAGTTTGGCGCAAATCCTCTATTTACCAGTGGAAAAGGTTCCATTCAAAACCAGGTTCTTGAGGTATGTGGTGGAGAAAACATCTTTTCCGGCAGCCGGGTTCCATGGCCGCAGGTCAGCCGCGAACAGGTACTGGCAAGAGCCCCTCAGGCAATTGTTGCTACCGGCGGTTCAGGCGAAATTCTTAAAATTGAGCAATACTGGGGAAATCAGCTAAAAATCCCGGTTATTACTCTTGATAGTGACTGGTTTGAACGCGCGAGCCCGCGTATTATCCTCGCCGCAAAACAACTCTGTAATGCGCTTTCACAAGTAAATTAGCGCCTGCCCCCACCAGGTCTGTTGTGAGGATGTAAAGATGCTCGTCTATTGGCTGGATATTGTCGGTACCGCGGTATTTGCTATCTCTGGCGTATTGCTTGCCGGAAAACTGCGTATGGACCCCTTCGGCGTTCTGGTCCTGGGCGTGGTAACCGCCGTCGGTGGCGGTACGATCCGCGATATGGCGCTGGATCATGGCCCCGTATTCTGGGTTAAAGATCCCACCGACCTGGTGGTGGCGATGATCACCAGTATGTTGACGATCGTGCTGGTGCGTCAGCCAAGACGCTTACCGAAATGGATCCTTCCGGTGCTGGATGCCGTTGGCCTGGCGGTGTTCGTGGGTATTGGCGTGAATAAAGCGTTTCTCGCCGGAACTGGACCGTTGGTGGCGATTTGTATGGGAGTGATTACCGGCGTCGGCGGCGGAATTATTCGCGACGTGTTAGCGCGTGAAGTGCCGATGATTTTGCGCACCGAAATCTACGCCACGGCGTGTATTATCGGCGGGATCGTGCATGCGACAGCGTTTTATACCTTTAATGTATCGCTGGAAAACGCCAGTATGATGGGGATGATTGTCACCCTGTTGATTCGGCTTGCCGCCATTCGTTGGCATTTGAAGTTGCCGACGTTTGCGCTGGATGATAACGGGCGTTGATGTGACGATGCAAAACATGTAGGCCGGATAAGGCGTTTACGCCGCCATCCGGCACATTGCCCGGTGGCGCTACGCTTACCGGGCCTACACCATCAGACCACCGGTATTGCAGACAGCAATCAGATGCTGAAAGAGGAACCACACCCGCAGGTGCTTTTGGCGTTCGGGTTAGTCACAACGAAGCGAGAACCTTCCAGACCTTCGGTATAATCAACCGCACCGCCTACCAGATACTGCAGGCTCATCGGGTCAACCACCAGACCAACACCTTGTTTCTCAATGGTCATATCACCATCGTTTACCTGATCATCAAAGGTAAAACCGTACTGGAAACCGCTGCAACCACCGCCGGTGATATACACGCGTAATTTCAGATTTGGGTTATCTTCATCTGCGATCAGGCTTTTTACTTTATTGGCTGCTGCTTCAGTAAATTGCAGTGGCAGCGCTACGTCATCACTCATATTTTGCTCCAAACGACATTGGCAATTGGGCAAATTATAACCCAATGGTTAAGGCCATTATCTAATACCCTGGTATTTCGTTCAAGTATTCTCGCCCGTGGCGGTACTCTGGCTTTTTGCCGCCTGCTCCGCTTCCTGTTTAGCCAGCGTGCGGGCAAGGATAGTCGAGTATAGCGGTTTTCCCCCCATAAACTGGGCTAATAGTGTTGCGCCAAGACAGGTAATAATCATTGGCAAAATGAGCTGATAGTTATCCGTCATTTCCAGCACCAGCACAATGCCCGTTAACGGCGCACGCACTGAAGCGGCCAGCAATGCCCCCATCCCGGCAATAGCAAACGTCCCCGCCTCCAGATGATACTGGGGAAAAGAGGCTGCTGCAGCCATGCCAAATGCAGTTCCCAGCAATGTGCCTAACGCCAGCATCGGGGCAAATATCCCACCAGGCGCGCCGGATGAGAAGCACAGCAGCGTGGTGATAACCCTGGCGATAAAGATAAACAGCAGCAGGCCCACGCTGAAATTGCCCGCAGCGGCAATCGGGATCAGGTTAAATCCACCGCCTGCCGCTTCAGGTTGAATCAAACCGAGGATCCCGCACAGGCCGCCGATCGCACCGCCCATCAGCACCCATTTTTTAATTTCACCACCGTGAAAGCGTTGAAACATATCCTGGGTACGCAACACCATGGTATTGAACAACGGCCCGACGCAACCAAAAATAATCCCGAGGATGAGGTACAACCACAGCGTATTAACCGGCGCATTGGAGAGTTTCCCGACCTCAATAATCGGGGCCTCGCCGTTGAAAATACGAAATACAATGCTCGACATAATCACGCCGGTAAATACGGCTTTGATCGACACGAGGTTATAACGAAACTGTGGTCGCATCTCTTCAATAATGAACAGAATGCCGGCCAAAGGCGCATTAAACGCGGCTGACAGCCCCGCAGCCGCACCGGTTGCCAGTAAGGTGTGCCGCGCTTCGGCGCTACGCATGCGGAAAATATCCAGCACCATGCGCCCGATATTGCCACCAATTTGCACCGTTGGCCCTTCCCGGCCAAGCACCATTCCGGCACCCAGCGTACCCATACCGCCGATAAATTTTACCGGCAGCACACGCCACCAGCGCACCGGGCGGAGCTCTTCCAATGCGCCTTCAATCTCAGGGATCCCCGAACCACCGGCTTCCGGGGCAAATTTACGCACCAGAAAATAACCCACCATCGCCAGCAATGCAGAAAGAATAAACGCCAAAGGCCATACCAGGACGGCGTGGTCAGCAACCTGTGCCAGCGTGCCAATACGCAGATTCTGCACCCAGGTCACGGCTTTCTCAAACGCCACACCCACCAACCCCGTCACTGTCCCCACCACGGCGGCCATAAAGAGGATCGCCAACGGCGTTTTGTCACGATCAAGGAGTCGACGGATCTGATCCCTGCGCCGTAAACGCACAATTTGTTGTGCTTCAAAAGAAGGGGTGTCTGTTTTCATCAGATAATCATTAATTGGTAATACAAATACGGAAATGGCATTCTACTCGCACGTTTCGTGAAAATCCCCTGTAAATCGTATTGTTTCAAATACGCAAAACTTTCATAACCTTCTCTGAATAACTAGAATAGCGGGCATTTACTTTTTCTACGAACCAGGACCCCATCCATGAGTAAGTCTGAAAACCTCTACAGCGCAGCACGCGAACTTATCCCCGGCGGCGTTAACTCCCCCGTTCGCGCCTTTACTGGCGTGGGTGGTACTCCGCTGTTTATTGAAAAAGCTGACGGCGCATATCTGTATGATGTCGATGGTAAAGCCTATATCGATTATGTCGGCTCCTGGGGGCCGATGGTGCTGGGTCACAACCACCCGGCAATTCGCAATGCCGTGATTGAAGCGGCAGAGCGCGGTTTAAGCTTCGGCGCGCCGACCGAAATGGAAGTAAAAATGGCGGCGCTGGTCACTGAGTTAGTGCCAACCATGGATATGGTACGTATGGTGAACTCCGGTACCGAAGCCACAATGAGCGCGATCCGTCTGGCGCGCGGTTTCACCGGTCGCGATAAGATCATCAAATTTGAAGGCTGCTACCACGGTCATGCCGACTGTCTGCTGGTCAAAGCCGGTTCCGGCGCGTTAACGCTGGGTCAGCCTAACTCCCCGGGGGTTCCGGCAGATTTCGCAAAACATACCCTGACCTGCACCTATAACGATCTTGCCTCAGTACGTGCGGCATTCGAACAGTATCCGCAGGAGATCGCCTGCATCATCGTTGAGCCGGTCGCGGGCAACATGAACTGCATCCCGCCGCTGCCGGAATTCCTGCCAGGCCTGCGTGCGCTGTGCGATGAGTTTGGCGCGCTGTTGATCATCGATGAAGTGATGACCGGTTTCCGCGTGGCGCTGGCCGGTGCGCAGGATTATTACGGCGTTGTACCGGACCTGACTTGTCTTGGCAAAATCATCGGCGGCGGCATGCCCGTTGGCGCATTCGGTGGCCGTCGCGATGTGATGGACGCACTGGCGCCGACCGGACCGGTTTACCAGGCGGGGACGCTTTCCGGTAATCCAATTGCGATGGCGGCCGGATTCGCCTGTCTGAATGAAGTCGCCCAGCCGGGGATTCATGAGACGTTGAACGAACTGACGACGCGTCTGGCGGAAGGTCTGCTGGAAGCTGCCGAAGAAGCGAATATTCCGCTGGTAGTTAACCATGTCGGCGGGATGTTCGGGATTTTCTTCACCGATGCCGAAACCGTGACCTGCTATCAGGACGTGATGGCCTGCGATGTTGAACGCTTCAAGCGTTTCTTCCACATGATGCTGGATGAAGGCGTTTACCTGGCGCCGTCCGCCTTCGAAGCGGGCTTTATGTCTGTCGCGCACAGCGAAGACGATATCAATAACACCATCGACGCCGCACGCCGGGTGTTTGCGAAATTGTAAGTGATGAATTGCCGGGTGGCGCTTACGCTTACCCGGCCTACATTTGCCCCCGTAGGCCGGATAAAGCATTTATGCCGCCATCCGGCATATTAACGACTCTGTTTTCTCAGCAGATAGATAAAGTACGGCGCGCCAATAAACGTCGATAGCAGTCCCGCTGGGATCTGATACGGAAACAGCACCATACGCCCACACCAGTCGGCAAACACCAGCAACACGCCTCCCGCCAGCGCCGAAATCAGCATATGCGGCATCGCCCGGCGAAAGCCCATCATACGAGCAATATGCGGCGCCATTAGCCCGACAAAGCTCAACGGTCCAATGGTCATGGTTGCTGTTGCCGTCAGCCCCGCCGCCAACAGCAGTAATCCTACTCGCGACGGCGTGATCGCCATCCCCACTGCCCGCGCCGTATCGCCGCCAAGCGGTAAAATCGTCAGCCAACGACGGCACAGCGGCGTCATTGCCAGCAGGATAACCATTACAATTCCGGTGCGCAGCACCTGTTCGCCCGTCGCGTTATAGGTTGAGCCGGAGATCCAGGTCAACACACCCGCCATGCGCGGATCGCCGCTGGCCTGCAGCATCATCAGCAGCATTGTAAACGCCGTGCTGAGCGCCATCCCTGCCAGCAACATGCGGTGCGGTGAAAAGCCCCCGCGCCCGGCGGCAATCATAATAATAAGCAAGGTGGCTGCCGCCCCGAGGCTCCCGGCCGGCATCAGCCAGCCAAAGGCATTTCCGGGGACCAGAAATAGCATTAACACCACGCCAAATGCCGCCCCGGAACTAATGCCTAATACTTCCGGGCTGGCCATTGGGTTTCCGGTCAGACGCTGAATAATACAACCCGCCACAGCCAGCATTACGCCAGCCACCAGTGCAGCCAGAATACGCGGCCAGCGCCAGGGCATCAACTCATCCAGCATTGCACCACTGGCCCATGTCCAGCCGTGCGCATCGCGACCAAACGCGAGCGCCACAATAACGGTCAGCAGCAATATCGCCCCGCCTGCCAGGGCAAACATCAGTACATTCTGGCGCTCAGCAGCGATGCGGTTACTGGCATTCATATCCGGCGCGCTCATACTTCTAAGGCGCGGCAACAGCCACAGCAGCAATGGCGCGCCAATCAGCGCCGTCACCGAACCAGTGGAGACTTCCATCCATACGCGGGTCAGCCACAGAATAATTTGGTCAGAGAGCCAGAGGATCAATGCCCCAATCAGCGGAGCCAGCATCAGACGCGCCAACAAACGCCGCGCGCCGAGCATTTTCGCCAGCAGCGGTGCAAACAGGCCAATAAAGCCGATAATCCCAACGGCGTTAACCAGTAAGGCGCTGAGAACAATCGCCAGCGACAAGGCCGCCAGGCGCGCCAGCGATAACGCCAGACCGAGGTTACGCGCTACGCCGTCATCCAATCCCATCAGCGTCATCGGGCGCAGTAACAGCAGCGTCAGCATCACGCCGCCCAGCAACTGCGGCCACAGGCGCTGTACGCCGCTCCAGTCGGTTTGGGTTAGCGTACCGCTGCTCCATAAAAACATGCTTTGCAGCTGATCGTGATGGAAGATAACCATCAACTGATTAATTGCCCCGCAGTACAGGCTGACCACCAGCCCGGCAAGGATTAACGTCACCGGAGAAAGACGCTTGCCCCAGGCAACGCCAAACACCAGTGCCCCAACAACACATGCTCCCGCCAGCGCCGCGAATTGCGTGGTCAGCGCACCGGGAATCGCCCATAGCGTGGTGACGGTAATGCCCAACTGCGCACCGGTTGCGACGCCCAGCGTGGTTGGCTCTGCCAGTGGGTTACGCAGCACCTGCTGAAATAAGACGCCGACCAGCCCCAGCCCGGCACCGACCAGCAGTGAAATCGCCAGCCTCGGCAGCAAACTGTAGTGGAAAACCATCTGCTCAATGATATCGATATTCGGTGACCAGATAGCCTGTTGCCACTGGCTACGCGGTAGAGCAGCGGAAAAGTTAAACCAGGTCAGCCAGCAGGCAGCCACAAACAGAACCGCCAGCAGAAGGATCGGGAATAGCGCAATTCGTTTACTCACGCTTTGCCCCCCAGCGCATTATCCAGAATGCGGGCAAAATGCATCGCCGATAGCGTTGCACCATAGAACCAGACGGCGGGAACACGCTGAAAACGTCCGGCGCGAACAAATGGCATCGCCTGCCACAACGGTGTGGACATCAGTGCCTGCATATCCCTGTTGTTACCGTGATCGAAGCACAGCACATCAACATCTTTGTAGGCGGCAAGCCGATCAATTCCTACTGCGGTGCTGCCCCAAAAGTTGGTTTCGCCTTGCCAGGCGTTGCGGATCCCGTACTCATCCAGCACCTCCTGAAACAAGCAGTTAGGCCCAAACACCAGCATATGGCGAGGATCGAGCAGGGTCATCAGCAGTAATGGCCGTGAGCCTCGCTGAACAAAGCGCAGTTTCAGGCTGGCAATCACGTGTTCGTACTGCGCCAGATGACGTTCGGCAGCGGTCTGCAGATTCAGCAACTGCGCCAGTTCTTGCAACGACTGACGCGCAACCGCCAGCGGTTTTTTGCCATCACTGAAGTTAAAGCCACGACCCGGCGCAATACGTGCAAGCTTCTCAGGTGCAGGACCGTAACCTGCCGACCAGACCATAAATGAGGGTTTCATTTCGGTCAGCAGTTCGAGGTTTGGTTCAGTACGTAATCCGACATCAATGACGGAGTCCGGCAGCACGGGTTCGTTGACCCACAGTTTGTAGTTTGGAACATCCGCGACGCCGTAAGGTGCAACACCCAGCGCCAACAGCAGCTCAACCGGAAGCCATTCCAGCGCCACTATACGCTGTGGATCAACCGCCGCCGCACGGGCTGTATTCATTTGCCACAGTAGCGGCGACAACGCCATTGCCGTTAGCAGCCGTCGACGGGAAAGATGAGGTAATCCAATCATTAATAGACAAAACTCACGGGTGCGGCACCGGCCGGATGCGGCAAAATGCCCATCGGGATACCGTAAATCAGTTCCAGGGTTTCACTACGCATCAGTTCCGCGGGCGTTCCCTGGGCAATCATTTCACCGCCGCGCAGCGCGACCAGGTAATCACAGTAGCGGGCCGCCATGTTGATATCATGCAGTACGGCAACCACAGTCAACCCACGCTGTTGGCTCAAGCGATGCACCAGCGCCAGCACGTCAACCTGATGCGCGATATCCAGCGCCGAGGTCGGTTCATCAAGCAGCAGGCAGCGGCTGTCCTGCGCCACCAGCATGGCAATCCACGCACGTTGACGCTCGCCGCCAGACAAGCTATCTACCAGGCGATGCGCCAGCGGCTTTAAGCCGACCAGCGAAATAGCCTCTTCTACTTTCTCTCTGTCAGCCACGCCAAAACGTCCCAGCGCCCCATGCCACGGATAACGACCAATCGCCACCAGCTCACGTACCGTCATCCCTTCGGCCAGCGGTAACTGCTGCGGTAAATAGGCGACCTTACGGGCAAATGCTTTACTGCTCCAGCTCTCCAGCGGCTGCTCATCAAGCAGGATTTCACCTTCTGACGGCGGCTGATGGCGTCCCAGCATTTTCAATAAGGTGGATTTACCGGAGCCGTTGTGGCCGATAAGACCGGTCACTTTACCCACGGGAAAGGTTAACGAGAGAGGATGCAAAAGCGTGCGGCCAGGCACACGGAAGGAGACATTCTTCAACGCAAACGTCGTGTCGGGATGGGATCTGTTTTCCTGCATAGCGGCCAACTTGTAAAACGGGCACGCAAAGCGTGCCCAAAGAGAAATTAGAAACGGAAGGTTGCTGTTGCAACGACCTGACGTTCTGCGCCCCAGAAGCAGCCATAGGTTTGGAAGCAACTAGAAACGTATTCACGGTCCAGCAGATTGGTAACGTTGACGGCAACACTAGAGCCTGCCATACCAAAACGCGCTAAATCGTATTTAACAACCGCATCCATCACAGCAGCACTTCCCACTTTAAAGGTGTTTGCAGGATCGCCATAGCTAGAACCGATAAAACGTCCACCGGTTCCCAGTGTCAGTCCCGACAGAACGCCTTCGTTAAAGGTATAATCGCCCCAGAGTGATGCCATATGTTCAGGAACTTGTTCTACGTTGTTCCCTTTGAGATTGGTATCCTTGGTATATTCCGCATCAGTGTAAGTATATGAAGCTGTCACATTGATATTGGCATTCAAGGCCGCTTTAGCTTCAAATTCAAAGCCCTGAGAACGTACTTCGCCTGACGGAACTTGCAGATTCGAGTTGGTCGGATCAGTTGTCAGCGTATTCGTCTTCGTCAAATGATATGCCGCAGCCGTAATCACCACCGGCAGATCTTTCGGCACGTATTTTACACCTGCTTCATATTGTTCACCCTTAGATGGCGCAAAAGCCATGCGTGGAGTGCTGTAGAGATCGAATGCGTTTGGTTCAAATGACTGGCTATAGCTAACGTACGGAGAAATACCATTATCAAACAGGTAGTTTACACCGCCACGCCATGTAAACTGATGATCGTTACGCTCAATATAACCCGCTTGCGGCGTGGTTGAATTCTGGCGAATTGTCGTTGCTTGCTGTGACCAGTCATAACGACCACCCAGCGTAAAGACCCACTTATCCCATTCCGCCTGATCCTGGATATAGATACCGGTTTGTTTGGTTTCGTTCATCTGATAAGGCTCGGTAGAATCGAAAGCAAAATCATCCAGAGGCTGTGGGTTATAAAGATCCAGAACAGGAGCTGTACCAAATTTAGCATTGATATCATTACGCATACGCATGAAGTCAATACCTGTCAGCAATGTATGCTCCACCGTTCCCGTCGCGAAATTGCTCTGTAACTGGGTATCAACACTGAAGTTCTGCAAACGTTCGTCATCGACAACGGTGCCACGGCCAAGATAGTGATCGCGCTGATCGACCGGAATTGCCTGGCAAGGCGCATTAAACGTATTTGTTGTACAGATACCCGTGCCGTACACGCTCTGCTGCGACGTTTTCATTTCAGCAAAACGTAAATTCTGCCGGACGGTGAACGTGTCATTAAAGCCGTGTTCAAAGCTGTATCCCACCATTTTCTGATTGCGGGAATAAGTATTATTTGAAGCACCTTCATTAAAATCTGTCGGCAGACGCTTGCCGTTAGGTAGCGGTTCAACCGTACCCTCCTTCGGCAACCAACCGTAGTAACCCGTTTCGGGTTCATTCTGGAAATAGGAGAGGAATGTAAAGTTGGTCTTGTCGTCAGGACGCCATGAGAAGGACGGAGCAACGGTATAACGCTGTGATTCAGAACCCTGCTGTTGCTCATTTGTGGAACGAGCCAGCCCGGTTAAACGGTAAGAGAATTCACCGTTATCATCTAATGCGTCACTAAAATCAAACCCAGTCTGGAACAGATTATCTGTTCCCATTTTGAACTGAACTTCTTTTAGCGGCTCGGTGGTTGGACGTTTACTAACCATCGAAATAATCCCACCAGGATTACTCTTACCGTACAACACGGAAGTTGGCCCACGCATCAACTCAACACGCTCCAGCATGTAAGGATCGATAACCGCGTCGTTATAGAAGTTTCCTTGTAGTTTCAGACCATCCAGATAGTTGTTCTGGCTTAAACCGACAGAGGTAAAACCACGGATGCTGACAAAATCGTAGGTATTCGAAGCGCCACGGTTACTGACCACAACGCCCGGGGTATAACCCAGTGCTTCCTTTACGGAACGAGACTGATGGATCTGCATCTCTTCACGCGTCACAACCGAAACAGACTGCGGGGTCTTTTCGATAGGCGTATCAGTCTTGGTTGCGGTGGCGGAACGCTTCGCGGCAATCGTCGGCGAAGGCCCCCATGCGCTTTCTTGTGCGGCAGGTGCTGCGGTTACGGTGATTGTTTCTTCTTTCGGTTGAACCGCCGCCTGTGCATACACAGACATGCCGCTAACCGCTGTGGCTACCACGACTGCAATTTTGCGCAGTGAGGAGTTTGGCTGAGCAGTTTTAAGACGCGCCATTGGTATTTCTCTGATGAAAGTGAATGATAACGTAAACGAGAATTATTATTATAACGAGAGCATGATATTCGAAACGCTGTTGCGATCGCAAGCACTACGCGCCCCTACTAAAACTAAGGGGTTAAGAAATAACCAGATGAAAAGAAAGGGTTAATAAATTAAGCTGAAATGTTTTAACGGAAGACGTACCGGATAGCGACACGGCTGCTCAAATTCCGTAGGCCTGATAAGCGCAGCGCCATCAGGCAAAACAAAACCGAATGGCGTCAAAAGAAAAACCCGCCGGAGCGGGTTTTGAGGTAGGCATTAGTTGCTGCCAAACATATCCTTGATCCAACCTGCGACGCCGTCGCTGTCTTTCTTCTCCTGCTGCGGCGGCTGCTGTTGCTGCTGCTGTTGAGGCTGCGACTGCGTTGATTGATCGAACGGATTACCTGACTGCTGCTGCATCTCACCTTGCTGACACAACGAATCCGGATCGGTAGTCCACACTGGCAGCGTACGCATACCACCACTGCACACAAAGTTACCGTCGTAATCTACACCCATATCAACAACATCTTCCGGCGGCGTCAGCACCAGCGGTGTTGGCGTTTGGTTCGCCAGATAACGCTGATAAATCGACATCGCGCCGCTGGCGCCGTACAACTTGGTTGGCTGGTTGTTATCGCGGCCTACCCAGGTAATCGTCACCTGGCTGCCGTCGATACCGGCAAACCAGGTATCCACGTTGTTGTTGGTGGTCCCGGTTTTCCCTGCCAGATGCAGCCCTGGGTACTTCGCGCCAAGCTGGCGACCCGTACCGCGTTGAACCACCTGTTGCATGGTCCACAGCGTCATATATGCCGCCTGTGCAGGCACTGCGCGCTCTGCCTGCGGGAAGCTTTGATACAGCACGGTCCCATCTTCAGCAATGACCGAACGCAGTGCTGATAATGGCGCACGGTTACCCCCGCTGGCGATGGTCTGGAACGCCTGTGCCACTTCAATTGGCGTCAGGTTCAACGCCCCCAGCAGCATCGCCGGAACCGGATTGAGCTGATCTTTCGGGGCGCCCAGTTTCGTCCAGGTCTCGGTAACCGCGGGCAGGCCCAGCGCCATCCCCAGATTGACGGTCGGGACGTTCATTGAACGCGTTAACGCATCCACCAGCATTACTTTACCGCTTTCGCTATAGCGACGGTCATCGTTCTGCGGTGACCACACCTGACCGTTCGGCTGGCGCAGCGCAATCGGCGCATCGGCGATCCAGGTATTCAGGCGATACAGCTTCGGCTGGCTCAGCGCCGTCAGATAGGTTGCCGGTTTTGCCAGAGAACCGATGGAACGACGGGCCTGCATCGCGCGGTTATAGCCCGCAAACTGCGGCTCTGCGCCGCCGACCATCGCACGAACCTCGCCGCTAAAGCGGTCAACGACCACAATCGCGGTTTCCAGATCGCTCAGCTTGCGCTGTTTCTTCAGCACCGGAATGCCTTCCACCGCCGCTTTTTCTGCCGCATCCTGTGCCACGGAATCAAAGGTGGTGAAAATTTTCACACCAGAGAGATCTTTGACTTTATCGCCCAGCTTCGCCTGTAGCTCCTGGCGTACCATCTGCATAAACGCTGGTTGTGGTGAAATCACCCCGCCACGCGGCTGCACGCCTAACGGGCGCGCGCTCAGCATGTCATACAGGTCCTGATCGATAATCTGCTGCTGTTGCAGCAGGCGCAGCACCAGATTACGACGCTCCAGCGCCAGCTTCGGATTACGCCATGGGTTGTAGATTGACGCCCCTTTAACCATCCCCACCAGCAACGCCTGCTGGTCGAGACTCAGTTCTTCCACCGGACGACCGAAATAATAGAGGCTCGCCAGCGGGAAGCCGCGAATTTCATTATCGCCGCTTTGACCGAGATAAACTTCGTTCATGTACAGCTCAAGAATGCGGTCTTTGCTGTAGCGCGCATCCATGATCAGCGCCATATAGGCTTCGTTCGCTTTACGCCAGTACGAGCGCTCGCTGGACAGGAACAGGTTTTTCACCAGTTGCTGTGTCAGCGTACTGGCCCCCTGCACCGTACGACCGGCCGTCAGATTCGCCAGCACCGCACGTCCAATGGAATAGAGGCTGATGCCGTCGTGCTCATAGAAATGGCGGTCTTCGGTCGCCAGCAGCGTATCTACCAACAAATCCGGGAAGCCGCTGCGCGGAACGAACAGACGCTGCTCACCGTTAGGGGAAGACAGCATGGTGATCAAACGCGGATCGAGACGGAAGAAACCGAACTGGCGGTTGTTATCCATATTCTCAATAGTATCCAGATGATCGCCATCAAAGGTCAGACGCGCACGCACCTGCCCTTCTTTACTGTCCGGGAAATCAAACGGACGGCGGATCATCTCAATGCTCTTCGCCTGCACGGTAAATTCGCCCGGGCGCGTCATTTTCGTCACCTGACGGTACTGTGTCGCCTCCAGCAGTTTCACCATCTCGTTCTTGCCGATGGGCATTTCTGGCTCAAGGTTAACCATCCGGCCATAAACAGCCGCAGGCAGTTGCCAGACTTTGCCATCAATGCGGCTACGGATTTTTTGGTCCAGGTACACGCCATATATCGCGATCAGCACCAAAAAGACGATCGACAGTTTTACCAGCAGCCAGAACCAGCCACGCTTACCACGAGGCTTACGCCCTTTGCCCTTACCCTTACGCGGCATCGGTTCTTCATCCTCATAGTCATCATCATAATCGTCGTCATACTCGTCATCTCTGAGTTGACGACGGCTCACCTTTTGTTTCACCGGACGTGACGGTTTCCCTTTACGTCCAATTGGCTCGCGGTCATTCCCCGCCATGCTTTTTCTCCGCAACATTCAGGCGCAAAGGCCCGATTCTCCGTTCTTCCGTCAGGCGACAGAAGAAGAAATCTCTCAATTTATGAATACTTTTTGGTGCGCCGCGTTGGCGCGGTATTCGCCGGATCGTCCGGCCAGACGTGTTTGGGATAACGCCCTTTCATCTCTTTTTGTACCTCACGGTACGATCCTTTCCAGAATGCGCTCAGATCGCTGGTGACCTGTAGCGGTCGCTGGGCCGGAGAAAGCAGCTCCAGCACCAACGGCACACGCCCCCCGGCGATGGTTGGCGTATTCGCTTCGCCAAACATTTCCTGCATCCGAACGGCCAATACCGGAGGGTTATCCTCGTGATAGCGAATGGCTATCCGGCTTCCCGTCGGCACAGTGTAATGCGCAGGCAGTTCACTATCCAGACGTTGCAGCATCGACCAGTCCAGCAAACCGCGCAATGCCTGGCCCACATTTACTGCTTTGAGCGCACGTAAAGAGTGCACACCGCTCATGTGCGGCAGCAGCCAGGTCTCCAGCGTCGCCAGCAGAGAATCCTCATCTACCGCAGGCCAGTCGTACTCAGGTAACCAGTTTGCCGCACACTGCAAACGCAGCCGAAACTGCTCGGCCTCCGGCGTCCAGTTGAGCACACTTAACCCTTTATCGCGAATACCATTCAGCATCGCCTGATGCAACTCATCTTCCGAGAGCCTGGCCAGTGGCTGCACTTTTAGCGTCAACTGGCCTATTCGCGTGAGGCGCAGTGCTTTTAACGTTCCCTGGGCTTCATCCCATTCGATGGTGTCGGACTGTTGCAGCAGTTCAGGACACGTCTGCATCAACGCTTCAATATCCAGCGGCAACGCTAATAAAATACGCGCATCCGGTGACGCGCTGCCCTGCAGTAACAGTGGTGCTATCAGCCATTCATGGCGTCCAAGGGCATCATCGGCATCCAGCATCGCCCCCATCCCGTTGGCGAGTTGATAACGTCCATCCAACCCGCGACGGCGCGCGATCCTGTCGGCAAACGCCTGCGCCAGTAAAAGTGCTAACCGTTCGCTATCGGGCTGGCCTCCCCGCACATTCAGGCGCTTCAATAGCTGCTGGCTACGCAGTTGCCAGGCGGGCTGATTTCGTGAAAATGCGACGGCTAAATCGGTACTGCCACCGCGCGGCGGCTCTTCCAGAATCGCGGCCAGTTTCGCCGCCGTTGCCGCTTCGTTATCATTGTTGGTGCTAACCAGCATAGCCGCTAAACGGGGATCATTACCCAACGCCGCCATTTTCTGCCCCGTGGCACTTAGCCTGTTGCCCTCCAACGCACCCAGCATCTGTAACAGCCGTTTTGCCGCCTGCAGGTTGATAGTTGGCGGCGTATCCAGCCAGTTCAACTGTGCAGGATCGGTGCATCCCCATTGCAACAGTTCCATTAGCAGACCGGACAGATCGCTCTGTAATATCTCAGGCTCTCCCTGCGCCGCCGCTCTTTCCGCCTGCTCTTTGGCAAGCAGATGCAGACAGATACCGGGCTCCAGACGACCTGCACGCCCGGCTCGCTGGGTCATCGATGCCTGGCTGATGCGCTGGGTAATCAACCGCGTTAAACCGGTGCGCGCGTCATAGCGCGCCACGCGTTCCTGGGCGCAGTCCACCACCAGCCGGATGCCTTCAATCGTTAAGCTGGTCTCGGCAATATTGGTCGCCAGCACCACTTTGCGCTTACCTTGCGGCGCGGGCAAAATCGCCAGGCGCTGCTCGGCCAGCGTCAATGCGCCGTACAGCGGACACAACAGAATATCGCTACCCACGCGGCCTGCCAGCTGTTCCTGCACGCGCTGAATTTCCCCTACACCCGGTAAAAACAGCAGCAACGAGCCACTCTCGTTACGTAGCAACTCCGCGGTGGCAATAGCAACCGCCTCATCAAAACGTAAATGCGTCGCCAGCGGCTGGTAGCGCCGTTCAACAGGAAACGCACGTCCTTCGGAAACAAGGGTAGGCGCTTCAGGCAACAGCTGCTGCAAACGCCCGTTGTCCAGTGTGGCTGACATAATCAGCAGTTTTAAATCGTCCCGCAAGCCTTGCTGTACGTCCAACAGCAGCGCCAGTGCCAGATCCGCCTGCAGGCTGCGCTCGTGAAATTCATCAAGGATCACCAGACCAACGCCCTGCAATTCTGGATCACGTTGGATCATGCGTGTGAGCACACCTTCCGTGACCACTTCAAGCCGGGTTTGCGGCCCCACGCAGCTTTGCGCACGCATGCGATAGCCCACGGTTTCGCCGGGCTTTTCGTTCAGCGACTCCGCCAGTCGTTGTGCCACATTGCGAGCCGCCAGGCGACGCGGTTCCAGCAGGATAACGCGCCCCGATATCCCCTGATGCGCCAGAAGCTGTAGCGGCAGCCAGGTCGATTTCCCGGCACCGGTCGGCGCGGTCAGCAGGACCTGCGGTGAAGCATCAAGGGCGGTAAGCAGTTCAGGCACTATGGCGGCAACGGGCAACGACGTCACAAATGACTCCAGAGGGTTAACATTCTTCGCGCTGCATTGTAGCATCGCGTTAATTCATAACCGAGTATCCATCATGTCTGAGCCGAAACGGCTGTTCTTTGCCATTGAATTGCCTGCTGAGGTTCGGGAGCAGCTCATCCACTGGCGAGCCGCACAATTTCCGCCGGAGGCGGGCCGTCCGGTCGCCGCAGACAATCTGCACCTGACGCTGGCTTTTTTAGGGAATGTGAGTGCCGAGAAACAGCAGGCGCTATCACAACTGGCTGGACGCATTCGCCAGCCGGCGTTCACGCTCAGGCTGGACGATGCAGGGCAATGGCTGCGTTCGCGGGTTGTGTGGCTGGGAATGCGTCAGCCGCCACGCGGGTTATTGCAACTGGCCAATATGCTGCGAGCACAGGCCGCACGCAGCGGATGCTACCAGAGCCCACAGCCCTTTCACCCGCATATCACGCTCTTGCGCGATGCCAGTCATGCAGTCGCCATCCCGCCACCCGGTTTTTGCTGGTCATTTCCGGTTACGGAGTTTGCGCTTTATGCCTCGTCATTTGAGCGAGGACGCACTCGCTATTCAACCTTGCAACGCTGGGTGCTGAGCAAATAATCAAGGGTATTATTCATGCAATTTTCTCCCCCTTTACAACGCGCTACGCTAATTCAGCGCTATAAACGTTTTTTAGCGGATGTGATCACACCGGATGGCACAACCTTGACGCTACACTGCCCAAATACCGGAGCAATGACCGGATGCGCAACCCCGGGTGATACCGTCTGGTATTCAACATCAGAAAATATTAAGCGGAAATATCCACATACCTGGGAATTAACGCAAACCGCATCTGATGCATTTATTTGTGTTAACACGCTATGGGCCAATCGCTTAACGAAAGAGGCTATTCAGAATGAACTCATTGTGGAGCTTTCTGGCTACAGCGTGTTGAAAAGTGAAGTAAAATACGGCGCAGAAGGCAGCCGTATTGATTTTTTGTTACAGGCAGATTCCCGGACTGACTGCTATATTGAAGTAAAATCAGTCACGTTGGCGGAAAAAGAGTATGGTTATTTTCCCGATGCCATAACTGAACGAGGTCAGAAACATCTTCGGGAATTGATGAGCGTAGCGGCTGAAGGTAAACGTGCCGTCATATTTTTCGCGGTACTACATTCAGCCATTACACGGTTTTCACCCGCGCGCCATATCGATGCAAAATATGCGCAGTTATTAGTCGAAGCACAGCTAAAGGGGGTCGAAATTCTGGTTTATAAAGCGGAACTTTCTGCCCATGGTATGACTCTTAAAGAGCCGTTGCCCATTGCCTTGTAATGGTGTAAACAACGGGTTAATTAATATTCTGGCCGCGTGCGCAAATACGCTTTTCCTCACAGGGTTGTCAAGTGTTACGTATAGATAATTGCTATCCGGAAAAGCATCTGCTATTTATAGCGACCTGATTTTTCCCCCGAACATGGGGATCGATAGTGCGTGTTAAGGAGAAGCAACATGCAAGAAGGGCAAAACCGTAAAACATCGTCCCTGAGTATTCTCGCCATCGCTGGGGTGGAGCCGTACCAGGAGAAACCGGGCGAAGAGTATATGAACGAAGCCCAGCTGTCGCACTTCAGGCGTATTCTTGAAGCATGGCGTAATCAACTCAGGGATGAAGTCGATCGCACTGTGACTCATATGCAGGACGAAGCGGCTAACTTCCCTGATCCGGTTGACCGTGCCGCACAGGAAGAAGAATTCAGCCTTGAGCTGCGTAACCGTGACCGTGAGCGCAAACTGATCAAAAAGATCGAGAAGACACTGAAGAAAGTAGAAGACGAAGATTTCGGCTACTGCGAATCATGCGGCGTAGAAATTGGTATTCGTCGTCTGGAAGCCCGTCCAACAGCCGATCTGTGCATCGACTGCAAAACGCTGGCAGAAATTCGCGAAAAACAGATGGCGGGTTAATCCCGTAGACTGTTGCATGCCGGGTAGCATTACGCTAATCCGACAGTACCTGGGCGGGAGTTTCTCCCGCCTTATTCTTTTATATTATCCATCGACATGACAGACAAACCCTACATTGGCCGTTTTGCCCCTTCACCTTCCGGTGAACTGCATTTTGGTTCCCTGGTAGCCGCCCTCGGCAGTTATCTGCAGGCCCGTGCACAGCGCGGAATCTGGCGGGTACGCATTGAAGACATCGATCCCCCTCGTGAAGTTCCCGGTGCTGCAGAGACGATTCTGCGTCAGCTGGAACATTATGGACTGCACTGGGATGGCGAAATCATGTGGCAGTCGCAACGCCATGACGCCTACCGTGAGGCACTGGCCTGGTTACAACAACAAGATTTAAGTTACTACTGTACCTGCACACGCGCCCGTATTCAGAGTATTGGCGGGATTTACGACGGTCATTGCCGTGCGTTACGCCACGGGCCGGAAAATGCAGCGGTACGCATCAAGCAACAGCATCCCGTTTTACACTTTAACGACCTGCTGCGCGGCAATATTCACACCGACCCAGAGCTTGCACGGGAAGACTTTATTATCCACCGACGCGACGGACTGTTTGCTTATAACCTTGCAGTAGTGGTTGATGACCACTTCCAGGGAGTAACAGAGATTGTACGCGGCGCGGATCTCATCGAACCGACTGTACGCCAAATTTCGTTGTATCAACAGTTCGGTTGGCAAGTACCGGACTATATTCATCTGCCGTTGGCGCTCAACGAGCAAGGCGCTAAACTTTCTAAACAGAATCATGCGCCTGCCCTGCCGCACGGCGATCCACGCCCGGTTCTCATTAACGCGTTGCGCTTCCTCGGCCAGAACACTGTAATACCGTGGCAAGCGCTGAGTGTGGAAGAATTACTGCAAACTGCGGTGCAAAATTGGACGCTTACGACTGTGCCGGGTTCAGTGAATGTAAATCCGGCATTCTCAAATGACTCATGCTGAGCTATGATTAGCCGCGATTTTTACACAGCAACACTTGTTCTGACTGAAGTTTGACACTACCGAGGTGCACTATTTTTACCCGAGTCGCTAATTTTTGCCGCAAGGTGCTAAGCCGTGAGGAGCGCGAGGCCGAGCTTGCCGTCGCCCGTCCGCATATGACGGTAATCCCGCGTGAGCAGCACTCTATCTCCCGCAAAGATATCAGTGAAAATGCCCTGAAGGTAATGTACAGGCTCAATAAGGCCGGATACGAGGCATGGCTGGTAGGCGGTGGCGTACGCGATCTTTTGCTGGGCAAAAAGCCGAAAGATTTTGATGTCACCACCAATGCAACGCCAGATCAGGTGCGAAAACTGTTTCGTAACTGTCGCCTGGTTGGGCGTCGATTCCGTCTGGCCCATGTCATGTTTGGCCCGGAAATTATCGAAGTTGCGACCTTTCGTGGACACCATGAAGGCAGTGAGTCCGATCGCACAACGTCACAGCGCGGGCAAAACGGTATGCTGCTGCGTGACAACATCTTCGGCTCCATCGAAGAAGATGCCCAGCGCCGCGACTTCACGATTAACAGCCTGTATTACAGCGTGGCCGATTTCACCGTGCGTGATTACGTCGGAGGCATGCAGGATCTCGAAGATGGCGTCATCCGCCTGATTGGTAATCCGGAAACGCGCTACCGCGAAGATCCTGTACGTATGCTGCGTGCCGTGCGCTTTGCCGCCAAACTCGACATGCGTATCAGCCCGGAAACCGCAGAGCCGATCCCACGTCTGGCAACGCTGCTTAACGATATTCCCCCCGCACGCCTGTTTGAAGAAGCGCTCAAACTGTTACAGGCGGGCTACGGGTATGAAACCTATAAAAAACTGCGTGAGTACAGCCTGTTCCAGCCGCTGTTCCCAACCATCACCCGCTATTTCACCGAAGACGGTGACAGCGCGATGGAACGCATCATTGCCCAGGTACTAAAGAATACCGACACCCGTATCCACAATGATATGCGCGTGAATCCGGCATTCTTGTTTGCGGCGATGTTCTGGTACCCGTTACTGGAAGCAGCGCAGAAAATCGCACAGGAAAGCGGTCTGGCCTATTACGACGCTTTCGCACTGGCGATGAACGATGTACTGGACGAAGCCTGCCGCTCGCTGGCTATTCCTAAGCGTCTGACGTCGCTCACCCGTGATATCTGGCAGCTTCAGTTACGCATGTCCCGTCGTCAGGGCAAACGCGCCTGGAAGCTGATGGAGCATCCAAAATTCCGCGCTGCCTACGACTTGTTGGCCCTGCGTGCCGAAGTGGAAAATAACGCCGAACTGCAGCGTCTGGCGCAGTGGTGGGGCGAATTCCAGGTTTCCGCGCCGCCGGAACAAAAAGGCATGTTGAACGAACTCGACGAAGAACCAGAACGCCGCCGCCATCGTCGTCCGCGCAAACGTGCGCCACGTCGCGAAGGTTCCGCGTGACCCTCGCTTATATTGCGCTCGGCAGCAATTTAGCCTCACCTCTGGAGCAGGTTAATGCTGCCGTGCAAGCGATCGGCGACATTCCCGACAGCCGCATCGTCGCCGTTTCCTCGTTTTACCGTACGCCGCCGTTAGGCCCACAGGATCAGCCAGACTACCTGAACGCGGCCGTGGCGCTGGAAACGACTCTCGCGCCCGAAGAACTGCTTAATCACACCCAACGTATTGAGCTACAGCAGGGTCGCGTACGTAAAGCTGAACGCTGGGGCCCGCGTACGCTGGACCTCGACATCATGCTGTTTGGCGATAAAGTGATTAACACCGAACGTCTGACCGTGCCGCACTACGACATGAAGAGCCGCGGCTTCATGCTGTGGCCGCTGTATGAAATTGCGCCTGAACTGAGCTTCCCGGACGGAACCAGCCTACATCAACACCTCGCCCAACTCGGTGCAGCAAAACCTGCACACTGGTAAAGTAATCCTTTCCCTTTAGCGTTTACTGCTTTCGCGCCAAACGATTGCTTAAATCAATTGCCCCCCTGAATGTGACTGCTAGAATGCCGTTAAATATGACTTTCACCATCAGGAAATGTTATGAAACCGACAACAATCTCATTGCTGCAAAAATACAAGCAAGAGAAGAAACGCTTCGCGACGATTACGGCTTACGACTACAGCTTCGCGAAACTCTTTGCCGACGAAGGTATCAATGTGATGCTGGTTGGCGACTCGCTGGGCATGACCGTTCAGGGCCATGATTCTACCCTCCCCGTCACCGTTGAAGATATTGCCTACCACACCCGCGCCGTGCGTCGCGGGGCACCCAACTGCCTGCTGCTTTCCGATCTCCCGTTTATGGCCTACGCTACGCCAGAACAAACCTTTGCAAATGCCGCGGTGGTTATGCGTGCGGGCGCCAACATGGTCAAGGTAGAAGGCGGTGCGTGGCTGGTCGATACGGTGAAAATGCTCACCGAACGCGCGGTCCCGGTGTGCGGTCATCTGGGGCTGACCCCGCAGTCCGTCAACATTTTTGGTGGCTATAAGGTGCAAGGCCGTGGTGATGCCGGGCAAACGCTGCTCGACGACGCGCTGGCGCTGGAAGCGGCTGGCGCTCAGTTGCTGGTGCTGGAATGCGTACCGGTTGAGCTGGCGAAGCGCGTCACCGATGCGTTGTCGATTCCGGTTATTGGTATTGGCGCAGGTAACGTCACTGATGGACAAATCCTCGTCATGCATGATGCCTTTGGCATTACCGGCGGCCATATCCCTAAATTTGCCAAAAATTTCCTCGCTGAAGCGGGCGACATGCGCGCCGCAGTACGGCAGTATATTGCTGAGGTTGAATCCGGCGTCTATCCGGGTGAAGAACACAGTTTCCATTAAGGAGTCCAAGTGTTAATTATTGAAACTCTGCCGCTGCTGCGCCAGCACATTCGTCGTCTGCGTCAGGAAGGCAAACGCGTCGCGCTGGTTCCGACAATGGGCAACCTGCACGACGGCCATATGAAGCTGGTTGATGAAGCAAAAGCTCAGGCTGATGTGGTGATCGTCAGTATTTTTGTCAACCCAATGCAGTTTGACCGTGTGGAAGACCTGGCGCGCTATCCACGCACGCTGCAGGAAGATTGCGAAAAGCTGAACAAACGCAAAGTCGATATCGTCTTTGCGCCATCAGAGAAAGAAATCTATCCGCAGGGCACGGAAGGTCATACCTATGTTGATGTTCCGGGACTGTCTACCATGCTTGAAGGCGCCAGCCGTCCGGGCCACTTCCGTGGTGTTTCCACTATCGTCAGCAAGCTGTTTAATTTGATCCAGCCAGATATCGCCTGCTTTGGCGAGAAGGATTTCCAGCAACTGGCGCTGATCCGCAAAATGGTGGCGGATATGGGTTATGACATTGAGATCGTCGGCGTACCGATTATTCGCGCCAAAGACGGCTTAGCCCTAAGCTCGCGTAACGGCTATCTCACGGCAGAGCAGCGTAAAGTCGCCCCTGGCTTGTACAAAGTGATGAGCCGCATTGGCGAAAAATTACAGGCTGGGGAACGCGATCTGGAAGAGATTATCGCCATTGCTGAACACGAGCTGAATGAAAAAGGCTTCCGCGCCGACGACATTCAGATCCGCGACGCCGGCACGCTGCTTGAACTGACTGAAAGCAGTAAACGCGCAGTGATTCTGGTTGCCGCCTGGCTGGGTCAGGCTCGTCTGATCGATAATCAAAGCGTTACATTAGCCCAGTAGACAGGGGTTAAAAATCAGGCAATACTGCCTGAAAATTCTCAAAGCAGGTCAGTAGCACCTGCTTAGCCAAGGTAAACGACAGGGTATAGAAGTTATGATTCGCACCATGCTGCAAGGCAAGCTCCACCGTGTAAAAGTCACGCAGGCGGACCTGCACTATGAAGGCTCCTGCGCCATCGACCAGGATTTCCTTGATGCCTCCGGTATTCTGGAAAATGAAGCTATTGATATCTGGAACGTGACGAATGGGAAACGTTTCTCAACCTATGCAATTGCGGCTGAACGCGGCTCCAGAATCATCTCGGTGAACGGTGCGGCAGCGCATTGTGCAGAGGTTGGCGACATTGTGATTATCGCCAGCTTCGTCACCATGTCTGATGAAGAAGCCCGTACATGGCGCCCGAAAGTGGCTTACTTTGAAGGCGACAACGAAATGAAGCGTACCGCGAAAGCTATTCCGGTACAGGTTGCCTGATAGCCTTACCCCTGCGGCTGGTTGCTTATCAGCCGCGACATCGTCTCCAGCGAATCCGTTCTTAAAATATAAAGCCTTTTCAATAAGAACGGATTATCTCCCGGCTTAACCTTCCCTCTCACCGTGGTGACCGCCATGTGGAATCCCGCGTCGCCTGCTGCTTTTACCGCCGTGGCGTTATAACCGCCAAACGGGTACGAAAGATACAGGACGTGAGGGTTAAACTGGGACAATGCCCGGCGCGAACGGGCGAAATCGAACAAAATATTGTGATAGCTGCGACTCAGCAGGATCGGCCGGCGATTCGCATCAACCCGATGTAAAAAATGGGTGTGCGACTGGAAGTCGAACACGTCCCGGATCTCATTCAGTTCAGAGATGCTCATAAACTGCAGCGATTTCGGATCCCACTTCTGCGGGTGCCGCTTGATGCGTGAGGAGATGATAAACGCCGTTGCCTTCATGCCGTGCTGCTTCAGAATCGGATAAGCATAACGACTCACCGACTTGAGACCATCATCAAAAGTCAGCACCACCGCCCGTGCAGGCAGGTTCATTTTATTCTGCACGTAGCCTTCCAGTTGATACATCGTCAACGTGGTGTAACCACGATCCTGGAGCCAGGCCATCTGGTTACTGAACGCACGCACAGAAGTCGTCGTGGAGGTGTGGCGAAAACGGGTATTCTCTTCATCACGCAGAATATGATGGTAGGTCAACACGGGAATACCGTGGTCTTCCTGCGCATCCAGCGCACTGATATAGGCCAGCCTGCCACCAATGCGGATCTGAAACCAGGTCTGATTAAGTCGGTCTTTGAGCTTGCTGATGACCGGATAACGCAGATTATCCGCCAGTACGCCAAACGGGGCGCTACCGACATCCGGAGCGTTATAAACTGGCGTATCTTTCCAGGTTACCAGGCTTTGGTTGCTGAGCGGTTTATTGAGATCGCCCAGACCGTCATCGACTTTCTGCTGCCCCTGAACGGGCTCCAGATGCCCCTTATCGATAAACCCGGTACCAAAGCCAAAGGGGAATTCGTAATAATCTGCCGCAATGGGCTCAACGGCGAGGATTTGCCCGGCGCGAATATTCCCGACCGTCACCATCTTATTACCAATCTGCGCCCATACGGCGGCGGCTTCGGTCGTTTGCATATAACGAGCAGGCAAAGCCGCAGCGACGCTGCCAGAAAACAGGAGCAATAAAACAAGCAGAACGCGCATAACCATATGAGATAACCGAGGCGAGTAACCTCGGCTATTGTAGCAAAAGCATCATCAATACCAATGATTAATACTCATACAAATCATGCTTCAATACGAAGGGGGGATTTTTTTGTTGTTGATGCCAGAGGCTGGAGACTTCGGGGCCTCCAAGTGCGACGATGCAATCCCGAAACGCAGAACTGCTCAGCGATTCCCGTGACGAAATCATTCGCTCAAGCAATGGATAGCTGATACCTGAAATCACTTCACACTGGGGGTGTTTATGACTCATTAACGACGCTACACGGTAAGGCGCAGCCCCAGCCATATCCGTCAGGAATACCACACCCTCACCTGAATCTGTAGCATGCAGGGCATGGCACATCATACGGCTTAGCATGTTCGAGCTGAGTCCACGCCAAAAACTTACCGCCTGACATTGGGCCAACGGGCCGTACTTTTTCTCCAGACGCTGCAGCATATCCTGTGCCTTATCGTCATGACAGGTAATTACCCAACCTAGCATCGCCTACCTCCTTAGCAGGCAAGTAGTTTATCAGGGTGATAAATATGTAAGGGTGATAAACATCAAAAGTTTCCTCTCCCGTTCAGGGAGAGGAAAAGAGGTCAGCTGCGCAGTCCGCGCCCGCGCTGAATCAGATACCAGCACAGTAAATAAAACGCGGCGATAAACACCACCAGCACACCGAAGGTCGTCACCAGCGGCACATCGTGAATGCCGAGGAAACCGTAGCGGAACCCGCTAATCATGTAGACAATCGGGTTCAAGTGCGACAGTCCCTGCCAGAACGGCGGTAACAGCGTTAACGAGTAGAAAACGCCCCCCAGATAGGTCAGCGGCGTTAACACGAAGGTCGGGATCAGACTGATATCGTCAAAGGTTTTGGCGAAAACCGCGTTCAGCAAGCCCGCCAGCGAAAACAGCACCGCCGTCAGCACCAGCGTCAGCGCCACGAAGACCCAGGAGTGCACCTGGAACGGCACGAAGAACAGTGAGATAGCCGTGACCAGAATGCCCACACACAGACCGCGAGCCACGCCACCGCCGACAAAACCGGCGATGATTACGTGCGTCGGTACCGGTGCAACCAACAGTTCTTCAATGTTGCGCTGAAACTTGGCGCTAAAGAACGACGACGCCACATTAGCGTACGAGTTGGTAATCACCGCCATCATGATAAGCCCCGGCACGATAAACTGCATGTAGCTAAAACCGTGCATTTCACCGATCCGTGAGCCAATCAAATTACCAAAGATAATAAAATAGAGCGTCATGGTGATAACGGGCGGCACCAGGGTTTGCACCCAGATACGCATAAAGCGATGGATCTCTTTCGCCCAGATGCTTTTCAGCGCGACCCAGTAAAGCTGCATCATGCGCGATCTCCTTGTTTTTCATGAACCAGAGAAACAAACAGCTCTTCCAGCCGGTTCGCCTTGTTCCGCATACTCAATACCTGAATACCCTGAGCGCTCAGCTGCGAGAACACGCTGTTCACCCCCTGTTCGCGCAGAACTTCAACTTCCAGCGTGGAGGTATCAACCAGGCGGTATTGATAGCCTTCCAGCTTAGGTAGCGGACTTTTCGCCGCCAGATCGAGAATAAACGTCTCAGATTTGAGCTTAGAGAGCAGATTTTTCATCGAGGTGTTTTCCACCAGCTCGCCGTGCTGAATAATGCCGATATTGCGACACAGCATTTCCGCTTCTTCAAGGTAGTGGGTGGTTAGAATAATCGTCGTACCTTTATCGTTTAAATCCTTTAAAAAGCCCCACATTGAGCGGCGTAATTCAATATCAACACCGGCAGTTGGTTCATCAAGGATGAGTAATTTTGGCTCGTGCATCAGCGCACGGGCAATCATCAGGCGGCGCTTCATCCCGCCGGAAAGCATGCGCGCACGCTCGTTACGTTTTTCCCACAGGTCGAGCTGTTTTAGATAAATTTCACTGCGTTTAACCGCCTCTTTATACTCTACGCCGTAGTAACCGGCCTGGTTGACCACGATCTGCTGCACGGTTTCAAACGGATTAAAGTTGAACTCCTGCGGCACCAGCCCAAGCTGACGCTTGGCGTTAACCGTGTCTTTATCGAGATCGTAGCCGAACACGCTCACCCGCCCGGAGGTTTTATTCACCAGCGAGCTGATAATACCGATGGTGGTGGACTTCCCCGCGCCATTGGGACCTAGCAGCGCATAGAAATCACCCGCTTCGACTTGCAAATCTATGCCACGCAACGCCTGAACGCCACCGGGATAGGTTTTTTTAAGTTGTTGAAGTTCCAGAGCAATGGTCATGGTTTTTTACTTACCTTACGTTCTGACATTTTATATATAGTTTAAATAATGCCGGAGTTACCCTATATTAGCCCATCGAATTTATCTGGCTTCGGGTTGTACAACTCCATGAAAGACATAGATACACTCATCAGCAACAATGCACTATGGTCAAAGATGCTGATAGAAGAGGATCCCGGATTTTTTGAAACGCTGACGCATGCGCAGAATCCGCGTTTTCTATGGATTGGATGTTCCGATAGCCGCGTTCCCGCTGAACGTTTAACCGGTCTTGAACCGGGTGAACTGTTTGTTCACCGTAATGTTGCTAATCTGGTCATTCACACCGACCTGAACTGTCTCTCAGTGGTTCAGTATGCGGTGGATGTGCTGGAAGTGGAACACATTATTATTTGTGGCCACTATGGTTGCGGCGGCGTCCAGGCGGCTATTGAAAATAAAGAACAGGGGCTGATTGATAACTGGTTGCTGCATATCCGCGATATCTGGTTTAAACACAGCTCACTGCTGGGCGAAATGCCGCAGGAACGTCGCATGGACACCCTGTGCGAACTGAATGTTATGGAGCAGGTCTATAACCTGGGCCACTCAACCATTATGCGTTCAGCCTGGAAACGCGGTCAGAAAGTGACAATTCACGGCTGGGCTTACGGTATTCATGATGGTCTGCTGCGCGATCTGGACGTCACGGCTACCAGCCGCGAAACACTGGAGCAACGCTACCGACAGGGGTTGTCGAACCTCAGCCAGAAGCACAGCAACCATAAGTAAGGTGATATTGCCGGGTGGCGGTTACGCCTTACCCGGCCTACAAATCAGCGCCGTAGGCCTGATAAGCGAAGCGCCATCAGGCGCTCCAGCCCATTACTCGTCCAATAGCACCACTTTGCCAACATACGGCAGATGGCGATAACGTTGTGCATAGTCAATGCCGTAGCCAACAACGAACTCATCTGGAATGGAAAAACCGATAAACTCGACCGGTACGTTCACTTCACGGCGAGAAGGTTTATCCAGCAACGTACAAATCGCCAGAGATTTAGGTTCACGCAGGCTCAGGATTTCACGCACTTTTGACAGCGTGTTGCCGGAGTCGATGATGTCCTCAACAATCAGCACGTCTTTGCCACGAATGTCTTCATCCAGGTCTTTGAGGATTTTAACATCACGCGTGGTGGACATTCCGCTGCCGTAGCTGGAGGCGGTCATGAAATCGACTTCGTGGGAGACATGCACTTCACGGCACAGGTCAGCCATAAACATAAATGAACCGCGTAACAGGCCTACCAGCACCATATCACTGCCGCTGTCCTTGTAACGCTCGTTAATCTGACGTCCCAGTTCGGCAATACGCGCTTTGATCTCCGCTTCCGGGATCATGACTTCTACAGTATGTTTCATAAAAGAAATAACTCACTGATTTTTATCAGTTAACACATCATGCAAATCGAAAGAAAGCACTTACCTTGATACACCGCCAAAGAGACGGTGGCTCGCACTAACCACAAAACTTGCGACAGCATACAAACAATTCAGTGGATGAAGTATACCAGCAAAGAGACCGCATTCCTCTGATAGTTACTCAGAGAGCCTGCGCACGCATTTTAACGCGCTCTGAATACACGAAAGCCGGGCAACGAACCCGGCTTTTAGCGTGAGCAAAATCGGACTTTTTCAGGTCAGAACGTTTCCCAATGTTGATCCTGGGTAGTAGAGACAACGCGATCCTGGCGCGGAGCGTCCTGCAGTGGTTTTCGAGCCCCACTCACCGCCTTCTCGCGGGTAATACGAAATACCGCAACGGCCTGCCGCAACTGCTCGGCCTGTTGCTCCAGAGAGGCCGCCGCCGCCGCAGACTCCTCCACCAGCGCGGCGTTTTGCTGGGTCACGCTGTCCATCTGCGAAACCGCGAGGCTAACCTGTTCAATCCCCCGACTCTGCTCTTCAGAAGCAGACGCAATTTCGCCCATGATATCGGTCACACGGGTCACCGCCGCGACAATTTCTGCCATGGTTTTACCGGCATCCGAAACCTGCTGCGATCCCATGCCTACACAGTGGGTTGAATTATCAATCAGCGCTTTGATCTCTTTTGCTGCCTGGGCACTACGGCTTGCCAGAGTCCGGACTTCACCTGCCACAACCGCAAAACCACGCCCCTGCTCTCCGGCTCTGGCCGCTTCTACCGCGGCGTTCAGCGCCAGAATATTGGTCTGGAAGGCAATACTGTCGATAACGTTCGTGATCTGCGCGATTTGCTGCGAGCTGTCCGCTATTTCACTCATCGTATGCACAACGGTATCAACAACACGACCACCGCGAGCGGCAGTATCAGAGGCGTTTTTCGCCAATTGGGTTGCCTGTTTCGCATTGTCCGTATTCTGCTTCACTGTCGCGGTCAACTGCTCCATGCTGGCGGCCGTTTCCTCAAGCGAGGCCGCCTGCTGCTCGGTGCGCGAAGAAAGGTCGTTGTTGCCCGAGGATATTTCAGCGGCCCCGGTATGAATTGACTCCGAGCTATTGCGTACGGCAGTGACTGTCGAAATCAGCGACTGTTGCATCTCTTCCAACCCCATCGCCAGTCGGCCCATTTCGTTGCGACCTTCAACATTGAGCTTATGGGTTAAGTCTCCACCGGTAATGACGCGAATATGCTCCATAATCTGCGCCAGCGGTTTAAGCAGGATGTGTTGCAACCCGCTCCAGATCATGCCCAGAACGATCAGCACAACCAGAACGATGCCTCCCAGTGTCCACTGCATACGGGAAAAACTAAGCTGATTCTCCGCAGCAGCATGCTGCAGCAGCGCATTATTCTCGTTTCGCCAGTGCTCATAGCTCGTTTCCATCTCATCCTGCGCTTTCTGGGCATCAAGATCGCCATAAGCCTGATAGTTATTCGCTCGCAGATACTCAATCGATAATTTCATCACTTCGTGCATCTGGCGATACTGCTTTTCCATTTCACTGGCGATCTGCGGATCTTGCCCTGTCACCTGCGGTAATCCCTGATACTGGGCGAAATAGCCTTCGGCCTTCTTCATTGAATCACTGGCGGTATTGAGCAGCGTGTTGATCGCGGCCAACGAGGCGGGATCGCGCTGATTTTTTAAAAAGCGGATGGCGACGCGCGTCACCGTAACACGGGTTTTAATCAACGTATTGACGCTGTCACTCAGATTTTCTTGCTGAGCGTTGAGGGTGCCTGAGTTCTGGAAATTATGCCTGTCATTGTTTACCGCAGAGTAAAACAGGCTTCCCGTAACGGCCTGCAGTAAACAGAAAATGGCGAGAACCAGCAGAATACCGGTAATAACACGAATATTTTTAATCACGTTTTTTCATCCATTGAACTCACATTGGGTATGTGATGATTATCGGCCCCAAAGGCGATTACTTTATGTTCAATGGCAGAATATGCAGGGGATGTGCCTTACCCAGCCGACAAGAAATATCCTGCAGGCCGGGCAAGCGCAGAGACGTCGTTGTTTAAACCGTAAAACCGAGCATCATGCCGGTGTCTTCGTGCTCCAGCAGATGGCAGTGCGCCATATAGGCATGTTCTTTCGGCGCATCGTGGTCAAACTTCACCAGTACCTCGCTGACGCCGCCCTCTACCCGCACAGTGTCTTTCCATCCCGTACGGTGCGCAGCAGGCGCTTTGCCATTTTCAGACAAAATGCGGAACTGCGTGCCGTGAATGTGGAACGGGTGCAGCATCATGTCGCCCTGACCAGAAATGACCCAGCGTTCATGCTGGCCTTTCGTCGCGGCAAACATCGGTTTATTCATATCAAACGCCAGCCCGTTAATCCGGTTGGCATTATGGAAATCGAATGTGCCATCCTGCTTCATGTTGCCCATGCCGCCATGCTGCATATTCCCCATCTCACCGTGGTTCATATTGCCATGATCCATGTTTCCGTGGCCCATATTGTCGTTACTCATATGGCCCATCATCTTCCCATGATCCATCCCTGCCATGGCCTGCCCGCCGTATTTCTTCATCAGCATTTGCATGCCCATCATGTCGAGCATCGGATCCATAGACAGCTGCAGTTTGCGTACCGTCACCCCATCAAGCGACGGCAGCGCCGGCATAGCTGTCAGCGTATCCGGCAGCGTGCCGGAGGCGGTAATCAGCAGCGGCTGAACGCGCATCACCGGATGTGGCTTATCAAATGGCGCGATCGCCATCCCCATCTGACTGACAGGCAATGTGACCAGATCGAAAGCTTTTCCGTCGCTCACATCCACCAATACTTCAAAACGCTCACCCATCAGCATCGGTAGTTCGGTCACTTTTACCGGCTCAGCTAACAATCCACCATCACTGGCAATCACGTACAGGGGACGGTTATCGCTGGCCGCGATATTCAGTGAGCGTGCGTTACAGCCATTCAGCAGACGCAAGCGCAACCAGCCGCGAGGCGCGGCATGTTGTGGGTAAATCGTCCCATTGGTTAGCAGCGTATCGCCAAACCAACCGACGGCGGCGGTCATCATATCCAACTGATAATTAATTTGTCCGTCAGCGGAAAACTGTTTGTCCTGAATAATCACCGGCACATCGTCGATACCCCACTGCTTCGGTAGCAATAGTTTGCGGATCTCGTCATCTTCAATCAGTACCAACCCAGCCAGGCCCATCGCAACCTGACGTCCGGTTTTCCCGTGTTGATGCGGATGGAACCAACAGGTTGCAGCCCGTTGCGCGGGGGTAAAGGTCACTGAACGCTTCCCGTCCGCCGGAATAACACCTTGCGGCCCGCCATCGACTTCTCCAGGGATTTCCAGCCCATGCCAGTGCAACGTCGTCTCTTCGGCCAGCTGATTATGGATATCCACGCTCACCGCCTGACCTGTATTCAGTTTTACTGCGGGTCCGAGCAGGTTACCGTTATATCCCCAGGTGGTGGCGGTTTTCCCCGCAAACGTCGACTGCCCGGCTTTCACAATCAGTTGTATGCGATTAGAAGCATCCGCAGTTAACAGGTCTGGAATGGGTAACGCAGGGCGGTCAGCCGCAAAAGCGGTGCGGCTCCACAAAGGTAAAGCTGACGCGACGCCCAGCGCCACGGAATACTTTAAAAAGTCACGACGTTGCATATTCATTTCCTTATATTCAGCAGCTTAAGCAGGCTATCTTTTAAGCATAAGCCCTCCCCCTACGGGAAGGTCAAGTGAACGGCTGATAATAAAGGTCGTCGCTTCGCTCGCAGTATGCTAACGTTTAATTTCCGTGATGCAGTGGTAGAAGCAATGAAGACGTTTTTCAGAACAGTTTTGTTCGGCAGCCTGATGGCCGTATGCGCAAACAGCTATGCGCTGAGTGAGTCCGAAGCCGAAGATATGGCCGATTTAACGGCAGTTTTTGTTTTTCTGAAAAATGACTGTGGATACCAGAATTTGCCTAACGGGCAGATTCGTCGCGCACTGGTCTTTTTTGCCCAGCAAAACCAGTGGGACCTGAGTAATTACGACACCTTCAACATGAAGGCACTGGGTGAGGACAGCTATCGCGATCTCAGCGGTATCGGCATCCCAACGGCAAAAAAATGCAAAGCGCTGGCGCGTGACTCGTTAAGCCTGCTGGCGTACGTGAAGTAACAGGCATAGCGGAGCCCGCTGGCTCCGCATGAATTAACGCTGTTGCACAAATTCACGATATGCGGCCACGACCTGAAGAAAATCCTCTACGCCGCAAAGTGAAAAGCTCTCTTCGTCGTAGTAGTTCATCCCTTCTTCCATTTCATCTCCGGTGAACTCCAGCTGATTAGCACGAACCATCACCTCTTCACCATCCAGCCAGAGCGTGTATTCATGCCCTGCTCGCTGCCAGGAGCGCTCACTGCCCTTCACCGCACGCGCCGCCTGTTCCACTTCATCCAGTAAGGCCAGGTTCTCTTTCACTTCTTCATTAAACCAGTGCCCCACCACCTCGTGGCCCATGGACATACGCACTTTTACCACCCCGGTAATATCGCGCAGAAATTCGTAATCCATAATGTCTTCCTCTGCTCCCGGCAATGCGCCAATACCGCATTGCGCCTTGCTGTAATTATCGCAGCAGCGCGGCAGAAAAAAAGCGTAGCGGGTATAAGGAATAGAAATAAAAATGCCCGGAGAAGCAGACTTCTCCGGGCATTGATGCGTTTTTAGACAAAACGCGTTAGCGCATTACACCGCGGTCTGGAAAATCACACCATCGGCTTTCTCGGTGTATTGAGACAGCTGGTCGAAGTTCAGATAACGGTAGGTGTCGACAGCCGTTTTATCTACCTGTGCCACATAGGTCTGATACTCTTCCGGCGTTGGCAGTTTGCCAATCAGTGCCGCGACCGCTGCCAGCTCCGCAGAAGCCAGGTAGACGTTCGCCCCAGTCCCTAAACGGTTCGGGAAGTTACGGGTAGAAGTCGACACCACGGTTGAGTTGTCCGCCACGCGCGCCTGGTTACCCATGCACAATGAACAGCCTGGGATCTCAATACGCGCCCCGCTCTTACCAAAGACGCTGTAATAGCCTTCCTCGGTGAGCTGTGCCGCATCCATACGCGTTGGTGGAGCCACCCACAGACGGGTCGGTAACTGGCCCTTATGCGCATCCAGCAGCTTACCCGCCGCACGGAAGTGACCGATGTTGGTCATGCAGGAACCGATGAACACTTCGTCGATCTTCTCACCCTGCACGTCAGACAGCAGACGCGCGTCGTCCGGATCGTTCGGCGCGCACAGGATCGGCTCTTTGATATCCGCCAGATCGATGTCGATCACTGCCGCGTATTCTGCGTCAGCATCAGCTTCCAGCAACTGCGGATCCGCCAGCCATTTTTCCATGCCCTGCACACGACGTTCCAGCGTACGGCGATCGCCGTAACCTTCGGCGATCATCCATTTCAGCAGAACGATGTTAGAGTTCAGATACTCAACGATCGGCTCTTTGTTCAGCTTGATGGTACAACCGGCAGCGGAACGTTCCGCGGAGGCATCGGTCAGTTCAAATGCTTGCTCAACTTTCAGATCCGGCAGACCTTCAATTTCCAGAATGCGGCCAGAGAAGATGTTTTTCTTGCCTTTCTTCTCAACGGTCAGCAGACCTTGTTTGATCGCATACAGCGGAATGGCGTGAACCAGGTCACGCAGGGTGATACCCGGCTGCATTTTGCCTTTGAAACGCACCAGAACAGATTCCGGCATATCCAGCGGCATCACGCCGGTCGCAGCCGCAAACGCCACCAGACCAGAACCCGCCGGGAAAGAGATACCGATCGGGAAACGGGTATGAGAGTCACCACCGGTACCTACGGTATCCGGCAGCAGCATACGGTTCAGCCAGGAGTGGATTACGCCATCGCCCGGACGCAGCGACACGCCGCCACGGTTCATGATGAAGTCAGGCAGAGTATGGTGGGTGGTCACGTCAACAGGTTTCGGATACGCAGCGGTATGACAGAACGACTGCATCACCAGGTCAGAAGAGAAGCCCAGGCACGCCAGGTCTTTCAGTTCGTCACGGGTCATCGGACCGGTGGTATCCTGAGAGCCTACGGAGGTCATCTTCGGTTCGCAGTACGCGCCCGGACGAATCCCTTTCACGCCACATGCGCGACCAACCATTTTCTGTGCCAGAGAGAAGCCGCGGCTGCTTTCCGCTACATCTTTCGCCTGACGGAATACATCGCTGTGCGGCAGCCCCAGCGCTTCACGCGCTTTGGTGGTCAGGCCACGACCGATAATCAGCGGAATACGGCCACCGGCACGTACTTCGTCAACCAGCACATCGGTTTTCAGTTCGAAGGTAGCCAGCAGTTCGTTGGTTTCGTGGTTACGCACTTCGCCCTTGAACGGGTAAACGTCAATCACGTCGCCCATGTTCAGGTTGCTTACGTCCACTTCAATTGGCAGCGCGCCCGCATCTTCCATAGTGTTGAAGAAAATTGGTGCAATTTTGCCACCCAGACACAAGCCACCACCGCGCTTGTTCGGTACATGAGGAATATCATCACCCATAAACCACAGCACGGAGTTGGTCGCTGATTTACGCGAAGAACCAGTACCGACAACGTCACCCACATAGGCCAGCGGGTAACCTTTTTTCTGCAGTTCTTCGATCTGTTTGATCGGACCTACCACGCCCGGCTGATCCGGTTCGATACCTTCGCGGGCGTTTTTCAGCATCGCCAGCGCGTGCAGCGGGATATCCGGGCGGGACCATGCGTCCGGTGCCGGAGAGAGGTCATCGGTGTTGGTTTCACCGGTCACTTTAAAGACGGTAACGGTGATTTTTTCAGCCAGAGCCGGACGGTTGAGGAACCATTCGGCATCAGCCCAGGACTGCATGACCTGCTTCGCATATTCGTTGCCCGCTTTGGCTTTTTCTTCCACATCGTAGAAGTTATCGAACATCAGCAGCGTTGAAGAGAGCGCTTTGGCGGCAATCGGCGCCAGTTTGGCATCATCCAGCGCATCAATCAGCGGATGAATGTTATAACCGCCCTGCATGGTGCCCAGCAGTTCGATGGCTTTTTCTGGCGTGATCAGCGGAGAGGTAGTGTCACCTTTAGCGACAGCGGCGAGAAAACCGGCTTTAACGTAAGCGGCTTCATCTACACCAGGGGGAACGCGGTTAATCAACAGGTCTAACAGGAATTCTTCTTCGCCCACAGGCGGGGTCTTCAGCAGCTCGACAAGTGCAGCCATTTGGGTTGCGTCTAAGGGTTTCGGCACAATCCCCTGGGCAGCACGCTCAGCTACGTGCTTACGGTATTCTTCTAGCACGACGATATCTCCTCGCTCTCATTGTCATAATGCGGCGCTTTTGTATATGGGCGATTCTCTTCACGCTCCTGTGAGACAGCAGTTAGTAGGGTAAATGCCCGGTACCGCAAAAGGCACAATAACAGGATTTTCGTTGGGTGTTAATCTGTTTACAAAAAAGCAACATAAAAAATTGGCTGAATCGTTAAGGATGGTCTAACGCTCTTCGTCATGGCAGAAGGGGAATGATAATTTCGCCCGCAATGTTTAGTCACATTATTTAGCTCCCTGGTAATAAACTTGCGTTAGCGATCCCAAGATTCGTCAAAAATTAAACTATTGTCTCTTTATACTCACGGAACACTGCACCCACTGGCGGCAGGCATAATGACTATGACGATTCTTAATGAGTCGGGAGAGATAAAATGACGTTGCCCTTTAAGCCCCATATCATTGCTCTGGCGTGCAGTGCAGGGTTATTTGTCGGTGCGGGCGTACTGTATGTAAACAGCCGCACACCAGAAGCCCCCTCTCAGCCTGCCCCGGCAGCAGCGCCTCAACCGCCCGTTGCGGCGGCTCCCGCAGTAGCCCCGGTTGCGCCAACAACATATACCACAGCTCAACTCGATCAGTGGGTTGCCCCTGTTGCGCTGTACCCTGACCCGTTGCTGTCTCAGGTGCTGATGGCCTCAACATATCCATCGAACGTGGTGCAGGCGGTTCAGTGGTCTCGTGATAATCCGACACTGCAAGGTGACGCCGCCATTCAGGCAGTGTCCGGCCAGTCATGGGACCCCAGCGTGAAGTCGCTGGTGGCATTTCCGCAATTGATGGCCTTGATGGGCGAAAACCCTGACTGGGTACAAAACCTGGGGAATGCGTTTCTGGCACAACCACAGGACGTGATGGATGCCGTACAGCGCCTGCGTTTGCTGGCTCAGCAAACAGGCTCGCTAAAATCCACTCCGCAGCAAACGGTCACGAACACCCAGAAAACAACCGTGATTCAGACGCCGTCATCATCAACGACGAAAGTGACCAGCAGCGCGCCCACCTCGACGGTTATCAAAATTGAGCCGACCGATCCACAGGTGGTATATGTGCCGAACTACAATCCAACCGTTGTTTACGGCAGTTGGCCTAATACCGCCTACCCCCCTGTCTATCTGCCGCCCCCTCCGGGCGAGCAGTTTGCCGATAGCTTCGTCAAAGGTTTCGGCTATAGCCTGGGCGTTGCGACGACGTATGCACTGTTCAGTAACATCGACTGGGATGACGACGACCATCACCATGATGATGACTATCATGACCATGACGGCCCTCACGGCGGTAATGGCTACCAGCACAACGGAGATAACATCAATATTGATGTTAACAATTTCAACCATATATCCGGACAAAACCTTAAAGGGCAAAACATTGCCTGGCAGCATAACCCTGCGTACCGTAACGGCGTGCCTTACCAGAACGACGCGGTCGCACAACGTTTTCATCAGACCAACGTTAGCGGGGGATTAAGCGCCACTCAACATACACCGACCACCACTGCCACACGAGACAGCCAGCGTCAGGCCGCAATGACGCAGTTCCAACAGCGTAGCCAGACCTCCCCGGCAAACTTGTCGGGTCAGACATCGCGGGATGCTCAACGCAAAGCAGCCTCTTCACAGCTAAATCAAATTGCCCAGCGCAATAACTATCGTGGCTATGACGAAACACAAAACAACAGCCGTCGTGAAGCAGCACAGAAGACGCTGAATAAATCCACTACGCAACAGCAGCACCGCTCTGAACTGAAGTCAAAAGCTCAGCAGCATCCGGTTTCACAGCAGCAAAGGGAAACCGCTCGCCAACGCGTTGAATCATCCAACTCGCAACAACGTCTGGCCTCCCGTCAGAATACGCATTCAAACGTCTTCAGCGGGAATGACAGTCGCTCACCGTCGTGGCAGTCCCAGCAACTGCGTGGGCAGGAAAGCCGTCGCGCGGGCAACCTCAACAGCGGGCAGCGCGCTGCGGCACGTGAAAATTTTTCTGAGCACCACGAATTTCGCCGTCGTTAACCGGAGCCGATGATGAAAAAAATTATGTTAAGCGCCCTGTTGCTCTCCTTGCCGCTGGTGAGCTATGCGCAACAGGCGTTCACCTCCCCCGAAGACGCGGCCAGTGCATTTGCCGCTGCGGTGGCGCAGCAAAATGAAAAGCAGCTCACGGCGCTACTGGGTGAAAACTGGCGACATTTTTTGCCACCAGAAGGGGCCGATCCGGAAGCAGTGGCACGCTTTAATCGCGACTGGAAGGTGAGCCATCACATTGTGCTGCAGGGCAATATGGCGCATCTCAACGTAGGGCAAGATGACTGGCAGTTACCCATACCGATGGTGAAAACCAGCAAAGGTTGGGCGTTCGATATGACCGAAGCCCAGGAGGAGATCCTCACTCGAACGATCGGTCGCAACGAGCTTTCAGCCATCGAAGCGCTGCACGCCTACGTTGACGCGCAGCAAAGCTATTACGCGCTGAACAAATCGTATGCGCAAAAAATTGTCAGTAGCGAAGGTAAAAAAGATGGGCTTTACTGGCCCGTCACACCAGGCGAAGCGCCAAGCCCTCTGGGACCCGCCTTCAGCCCACAAGAACCCGGCACGGGTTATCACGGTTATCGTTTCCGCATACTGCCGGACAAAGCCAGTGGTTTCGCCATGATTGCATGGCCGATTAGCTACGGTCACACCGGAGTAATGAGCTTTATGATTAGCGGCGATGACAATGTTTATCAGGCCAACCTTGGCGAAGCATCACAACAGAAAGCACAGGCGATGACTGAGTACAGCCCTGAAAAAACCTGGCATCCCGTAGCGCCCTGAACAGCCAACGCATTGGTTGTCTCGTCATTAAGAGACTGCCGGGAAAATTGCGGTGAATCTTAAGGCAAAAAAAACGCCTCCGAAGAGGCGTTTTCACAAAAGCGGGAAGATTACTTCTTCTTCGCTTTCGGGTTTGGCAGGTCGGTGATGCTACCTTCGAACACTTCTGCCGCCAGGCCCACAGATTCGTGCAGAGTCGGGTGCGCGTGGATGGTCAGCGCGATGTCTTCAGCGTCACAGCCCATTTCGATCGCCAGACCGATTTCGCCCAGCAGCTCGCCGCCGTTGGTACCGACAATCGCACCACCGATAACACGGTGAGATTCTTTGTCGAAAATCAGTTTGGTCATACCGTCTGCGCAGTCGGAAGCGATAGCACGGCCAGAAGCAGCCCACGGGAAGGTGGCGGTTTCGTAGCTGATGCCTTTTTCTTTCGCTTCTTTCTCGGTCAGACCAACCCATGCCACTTCTGGTTCAGTGTACGCGATGGATGGAATAACTTTCGGATCGAAGTAGTGTTTCTTACCGGCGATAACTTCAGCGGCAACGTGACCTTCGTGAACACCTTTGTGCGCCAGCATCGGCTGACCGACGATATCGCCGATAGCAAAGATGTGCGGCACATTGGTGCGCAGCTGTTTGTCAACGCGGATGAAGCCACGGTCGTCAACTTCCACGCCAGCTTTGCCCGCGTCGAGGTTTTTACCGTTCGGTACACGACCGATAGCTACCAGCACAGCATCGTAACGCTGAGCTTCGGCAGGGGCTTTTTTGCCTTCCATGGAAACGTAGATACCGTCTTCTTTCGCTTCAACGGCTGTCACTTTGGTTTCCAGCATCAGGTTGAATTTCTTGCTGATGCGCTTGGTGAAGACTTTAACCACGTCTTTATCGGCAGCCGGGATAACCTGGTCGAACATTTCAACCACGTCGATCTCTGAACCCAGCGCATGGTACACGGTACCCATTTCCAGACCGATGATACCGCCGCCCATAACCAGCAGGCGCTTAGGAACAGTTTTCAGTTCCAGTGCATCGGTGGAATCCCACACGCGCGGATCTTCATGCGGAATAAACGGCAGTTCGATCGGACGGGAACCCGCCGCGATGATTGCGTTGTCGAAGTTGATCACGGTTTTGCCGTTTTCGCCTTCAACTTCCAGGGTGTTCGCCCCGGTAAATTTACCCAGACCGTTAACCACTTTCACTTTACGGCCTTTGGCCATACCCGCCAGACCGCCGGTCAGTTGAGTGATAACTTTTTCTTTCCAGGTACGAATCTTGTCGATATCAGTTTTCGGCTCGCCAAAAACGATACCGTGTTCAGCCAGCGCTTTGGCTTCTTCGATAACTTTTGCTACGTGCAGCAGCGCTTTAGAAGGGATACAGCCGACGTTCAGACAAACACCACCAAGGGTGCTGTAACGTTCTACGATGACGGTCTCCAGACCTAAATCTGCGCAACGGAAGGCAGCAGAGTAACCTGCAGGGCCTGCCCCAAGTACCACGACCTGAGTTTTGATTTCAGTGCTCATCATGACCTCTTAATTTATACCCGTCGTCCACCGGGTCGTTCTATCCGCCCGTATTTTACAAAATTGTTAACAATTTTGAAACAACAAACGGCAACCGATTTGTCTTTCGCACAATAACCTCACTGACTTCATGAGATTACCAGAAAAAAGCCGGCCGTCGGGCCGGCTTTTTCGCTTACATCACCAGGCGGCGAATGTCAGACAGCATGTTGTTGATGATGGTGATAAAGCGCGCACCATCAGCACCGTCAATTACACGGTGGTCGAAGGAGAGCGAAATCGGCATCATCAGACGCGGCATAAACTCTTTACCGTTCCACACTGGCTCCATAGAGGACTTGGAGACACCGAGGATAGCCACTTCCGGCGCGTTAACAATCGGCGCGAAGTGGGTAGTACCCAGGCCGCCGATGCTGGAGATGGTGAAGCAACCGCCCTGCATTTCGCCAGCAGTCAGCTTGCCATCACGCGCTTTCTTGGAGATCACGGTCAGTTCACGAGAAAGCTCGGTAATGCTCTTCTTGTTCACGTCTTTGAAGACCGGAACAACCAGACCATTCGGCGTATCTACCGCCACACCGATGTTGATGTATTTCTTCAGGGTCAGGCGCTGACCGTCTTCAGACAGGGAGCTGTTGAAGCGCGGCATCTGTTCCAGTGCTGCGGCAACGGCTTTCATGATGAAGACTACTGGGGTGAATTTCACGTCCAGTTTACGTTTTTCAGCTTCGGCGTTCTGCTGTTTACGGAACGCTTCCAGATCGGTGATATCGGTCTTATCGAAGTGAGTAACGTGCGGGATCATCACCCAGTTACGGCTCAGGTTAGCACCCGAGATTTTCTGGATACGGCCCAGTTCCACTTCTTCGATTTCACCAAACTTGCTGAAGTCCACTTTCGGCCATGGCAGCATGCCCGGGATACCGCCGCCTGCTGCTGCAGCCGGAGCCGCTTCAGCACGCTTGATAGCATCTTTCACGTAAGCCTGAACGTCTTCGCGCAGGATACGACCTTTGCGGCCAGATCCTTTCACTTTCGCCAGGTTAACACCAAATTCGCGCGCCAGGCGACGAATCAGCGGAGTTGCATGGACGTAAGCATCGTTTTCAGCGAAGTCAGATTTGCCTTCCGCTTTAGCAGCCGGAGCCGGTGCTGCAACAGGTGCAGCGGCCGGAGCCGGAGCAGCGGCTTGTGCAGGGGCTGCAGCCGGTGCTGCGCCTTCTACTTCGAAGACCATAATCAGAGAACCGGTTTTAACTTTGTCGCCGGTGCTGATTTTGATTTCTTTTACGGTACCCGCGAACGGTGCCGGCACTTCCATAGAGGCTTTATCGCCTTCAACGGTGATCAGTGACTGCTCAGCGGCAATTTTATCGCCCACTTTAACCATCACTTCAGTGACTTCCACTTCGTCACCGCCGATATCCGGTACGTTAACTTCTTTCGAGCCGGAAGCAGCCGGAGCCGCCGCTGCTGCTGGAGCAGCCGCCTGAGCCGGTGCTGCAGCAGGCGCTGCGCCCGCCACTTCGAAGACCATAATCAGGGAGCCGGTAGACACTTTGTCGCCGGTGTTGATTTTGATCTCTTTAACGGTACCCGCGAACGGTGCCGGAACTTCCATTGACGCTTTGTCACCTTCAACGGTGATCAGAGACTGTTCAGCCGCAACGGTGTCGCCCACTTTAACCATGATCTCGGTAACTTCAACTTCGTCGCCGCCGATGTCCGGTACGTGTACGTCTTTCGCCGCCGCCGCAGCAGGTGCTGCTGCCGGAGCCGCTTCTTTCTTCTCTTCTGCCGGAGCAGGTGCAGCTGCTGCTGCACCGTCGGCGGAATCGAAAATCATGATCAGTTTGCCGGTCTCAGTTTTATCGCCAACAGAGACTTTGATCTCTTTAACGATACCAGCCTGAGGAGACGGAACTTCCATAGAGGCTTTGTCGCCTTCTACGGTGATCAGCGACTGTTCAGCTTCAACTTTGTCGCCTACTTTGACCAGGATCTCGGTGATTTCAACTTCATCAGCCCCGATGTCCGGTACATTGATTTCGATAGCCATTATTCTTTTACCTCTTACGCCAGACGCGGGTTAACTTTATCTGCATCGATGTTGAATTTGATGATTGCGTCAGCAACCACTTTCTTATCGATTTCGCCACGTTTAGCCAGTTCGCCCAGGGCCGCTACAACCACATAGGAAGCATCAACTTCGAAGTGGTGACGCAGATTTTCACGGCTGTCAGAGCGACCGAAGCCGTCAGTACCCAGTACGCGATAGTCATCAGCCGGTACATAAGTACGAACCTGTTCGGCAAACAGTTTCATATAGTCAGTAGATGCTACTGCCGGCGCATCGTTCATCACCTGAGCGATGTACGGAACGCGCGGCGTTTCCATCGGGTGCAGCATGTTCCAGCGCTCACAATCCTGGCCATCACGCGCCAGTTCAGTGAAGGAAGTGACGCTATACACGTCAGAGCCTACGCCGTAGTCGTTCGCCAGGATCTGCGCTGCTTCACGGACGTGACGCAGGATAGAACCGGAGCCCAGCAGCTGAACTTTACCTTTCTTACCTTCGAGGGTTTCGAGTTTGTAGATACCTTTACGGATACCTTCCTCGGCACCTGCTGGCATTGCCGGCATGTGGTAGTTTTCGTTCAGCGTGGTGATGTAGTAGTAAACGTTCTCTTGTTTCTCACCGTACATACGCTCCAGACCATCGTGCATGATGACCGCAACTTCGTACGCGTAAGACGGATCGTAAGAGATACAGTTCGGGATAGTCAGAGACTGAATATGGCTGTGACCATCTTCGTGCTGCAGACCTTCGCCGTTCAGCGTCGTACGACCGGAAGTACCACCGATCAGGAAGCCGCGAGCCTGTTGGTCGCCAGCCTGCCAGCACAGGTCACCGATACGCTGGAACCCGAACATAGAGTAGTAAATGTAGAACGGGATCATCGGCAAATCGTTGGTGCTGTAAGAGGTCGCAGCAGCCAGCCAGGATGCGCCAGCACCCAGTTCGTTGATACCTTCCTGCAGGATCTGACCTTTCTCGTCTTCTTTATAGTAAGCAACCTGCTCACGGTCCTGCGGGGTGTACTGCTGACCGTTCGGGCTGTAGATACCGATCTGACGGAACAGACCTTCCATACCGAAAGTACGTGCTTCGTCAGCGATGATCGGCACCAGACGATCTTTGATCGACTTGTTCTTCAGCATCACGTTCAGGGCACGAACGAAAGCGATAGTGGTGGAGATTTCTTTGTTCTGCTCTTCCAGCAGCGCACCGAAGTCTTCCAGAGCCGGCAGTTCCAGCTTCTCGGTGAAGTTCGGCTGACGAGCAGGCAGGTAGCCGTGCAGTTTCTGACGCTGAGCGTGCAGATAGGTGTGCTCTTCAGAACCTTCCGGGAAGGTGATGTAAGACAGGTTTTCAACCTGCTCATCGGTCACAGGAACGTTGAAACGGTCGCGGATGTAACGTACGCCGTCCATGTTCATTTTCTTAACCTGGTGAGCGATGTTTTTACCTTCGGCGGTGTCACCCATGCCGTAACCTTTGATGGTATGGGCGAGGATTACAGTTGCTTTGCCTTTGGTTTCCTGCGCTTTTTTCAGTGCAGCGTAGACTTTCTTCGGATCGTGACCACCGCGGTTCAGAGCCCAAATCTGCTCGTCAGTCCAGTCAGCAACCAGCGCTGCGGTTTCCGGGTATTTACCGAAGAAGTGCTCACGTACGTATGCGCCGTCTTTGGATTTGAAGGTCTGGTAGTCGCCATCAACGGTTTCGTTCATCAGTTGGATCAGTTTACCGCTGGTGTCTTTACGCAGCAGCTCATCCCAACGACCGCCCCACATGACTTTGATAACATTCCAGCCAGCACCTGCGAAGATGCCTTCCAGTTCGTTAACAATCTTGCCGTTACCGGTGACCGGGCCGTCAAGACGCTGCAGGTTACAGTTGATAACAAAGACCAGGTTGTCCAGTTTTTCACGGGTGGCGATGGTGATCGCACCTTTAGATTCTGGCTCGTCCATCTCACCGTCGCCCAGGAAGGCGTAAACGGTTTGTTTAGAGGTATCTTTCAGGCCACGGTGTTCCAGATACTTCAGGAATTTAGCCTGGTAGATAGCACCGATTGGGCCCAGACCCATAGATACGGTCGGGAACTGCCAGAATTCAGGCATCAGTTTCGGGTGCGGGTAGGAAGACAGGCCTTTGCCATGTACTTCCTGACGGAAGTTGTTCATCTGCTCTTCAGTCAGACGACCTTCCAGGAATGCGCGAGCGTAGATGCCCGGAGAGATGTGGCCCTGGAAGTAAATCAGGTCGCCGCCATCCTGCTCATTGCGTGCACGGAAGAAGTGGTTGAAACAAACGTCATATACCGTTGCGGAGGACTGGAAGGATGCCATGTGGCCACCCAGCTCGAGGTCCTTTTTAGACGCACGCAGTACGGTCATGATGGCGTTCCAGCGGATAGCAGAACGAATACGACGTTCCAGCTCCAGATTGCCCGGGTATTCCGGTTCATCTTCAACGGCAATAGTGTTTACATAATTGCTGGCCCCTGCACCTGCCGCTACTTTCACGCCGCCTTTGCGGGCTTCTGAAAGCAGTTGGTCGATCAGATACTGAGCACGCTCAACACCTTCTTCACGGATGACCGATTCGATCGCCTGTAGCCAGTCGCGAGTTTCGATCGGATCCACGTCATTTGGGAAACGTTCTGACATGGGGGTATTCCTTATCTATCTAATACGTTGAGTTATCTGGAACCTGTCCCATTGAGTTCTCGCCAGAGAACGCAATAAGACAGGTTCTGCGTTTAGTTGCCGCGCTTTTAATTCGCGCTTGATTTACAACATCTTCTGGTTAACGTTCTGCCAGAAAAATCACTAATTCTTTCGTTGCTCCAGACGGCGTAAGGCGCGTTCACGACGGCTTTCCTCACGGCTTCTGTCCAGCAGGATCTCTTCGATAAACGCCAGGTGACGGTGCGACGCTTCACGCGCCTCCTCCGGCTTCCCGGCGATAATTGCTTCAAAGATACGGGTACGGTGACTGCTTACCAGCGGCAGCATCTCGCGACGCGCATACAGCAATTCGAAGTTTTGCCGAACGTTCTGGGCCAGCATCGGCTCCATACACCTTAGCAAATGGAGCAGCACCACATTGTGTGCCGCTTCGGTGACAGCAATTTGATACTGGAGTACCGCATCAGATTCACCGTCAAGATCGCCGGACTGTTGCGCAAGCTCGATCGCATGGTGGAGTTCACGGATACGCGTTTTGTCTTCATCCGTGCTGCGCAGTGCAGCGTAATAGGCTGCAATACCTTCCAGCGCATGGCGCGTCTCAAGCAGGTCAAACTGGGATTCAGGATGGTCGGAGAGCAGCTCTACCAGTGGGTCGCTAAAGCTCTGCCACAGGCTGCTCTGAACAAAAGTGCCACCGCCCTGACGACGAAGCAGTAACCCCTTCGCTTCAAGGCGTTGGATCGCCTCGCGTAAGGAGGGGCGGGAGACGTCGAACTGTTTTGCCAGCTCGCGTTCCGGTGGGAGTTTTTCTCCGGGGCGAAGTGTCCCCTCAAGAATTAAAAACTCCAGCTGCTGCTCAATCACATCGGAGAGTTTTGGTTGGCGGATTTTGCTGTAGGCCATGATTTCCTGTCTTAAGCCATTTGCCCGGAGTCAATTGGTCTTACCAATTTCATGTTCTTGACGCTAAAGTAACAAAGTATTCACCTTCTGTCCATACAGGTTTTGATTGAAATCAGTAAAGGAGGCATATTTTAACAACATTACAGAAATAACGTTTCAAACATGTAACTATGCACAAATGTTAAATTTACCCATCCCGAGGTAGTTTTAACCGAATTGAAACGAAAAAATATATTATCTGAACCGATTCACCTGCTTATTTATCGATTTATCAATCACTATTTTCGAATAAAAATTCAAATTGGAAATTTTGTGGTAGATAAACTCGCGCTTACAAATGGTTTCTTTTTATTCAACTCGTCTCTCACGCCGCATAAAGCAGGTGCATTCGCGCTCGCATAACATTATTCTGATCAAGACAAAAGTCTTTAGGCAACATTTCATAATTCATTGCTGTAAATAAATTAATACAACAAACGGAATTGCAAACTTACACACGCGTCACTGCGTGGTTCAAAATATAAGTACTCGAAAGATGAAGAGTAAAACCACACACGAGGTTTCATGATGGAAAGTCAACAGCATGGCGATCAGCTAAAGCGCGGCCTTAAAAACCGCCATATACAGCTTATCGCGCTGGGTGGCGCGATTGGTACCGGGTTATTCCTCGGGAGCGCATCCGTTATTCAGTCTGCAGGGCCGGGGATTATTCTGGGTTACGCTATTGCCGGCTTTATCGCCTTTTTAATTATGCGTCAGCTAGGTGAAATGGTGGTTGAAGAGCCGGTAGCAGGCTCCTTTAGCCACTTTGCTTATAAATACTGGGGCAGTTTCGCAGGTTTCGCCTCTGGCTGGAACTACTGGGTGCTGTACGTTTTGGTTGCCATGGCTGAGCTGACGGCCGTGGGTAAATACATTCAGTTCTGGTACCCGGAGATCCCAACCTGGGCCTCTGCGGCCGCCTTCTTCGTGATTATTAACGCCATTAACCTCACCAATGTGAAAGTGTTCGGTGAGATGGAGTTCTGGTTTGCCATTATTAAAGTCATTGCCGTAGTCGCGATGATCATCTTCGGCGGCTGGCTGCTATTCAGCGGCAACGGCGGGCCGCAGGCCAGCGTCAGTAACCTGTGGGACCAGGGTGGCTTCCTGCCGCACGGCTTCACCGGTTTGGTAATGATGATGGCAATTATTATGTTCTCTTTCGGTGGGCTGGAGCTGGTCGGGATCACCGCAGCAGAAGCCGATAACCCGGAGCAAAGCATTCCTAAAGCCACCAACCAGGTCATTTACCGTATCCTGATTTTCTATGTGGGTTCGCTGGCTGTACTGCTTTCCCTGATGCCATGGACGCGTGTTACGGCTGATACCAGCCCGTTTGTCCTTATTTTCCACGAACTGGGCGACACCTTTGTTGCCAATGCGCTGAACATCGTGGTGCTGACCGCTGCCCTTTCTGTCTATAACAGCTGTGTCTACTGTAACAGCCGTATGCTGTTCGGCCTGGCTCAACAGGGCAACGCGCCAAAAGCGCTGATGAACGTCGACAAACGCGGCGTACCGGTGAACACCATTCTGGTTTCTGCGCTGGTTACGGCTCTATGTGTGCTGATCAACTATCTGGCGCCAGAATCCGCCTTTGGCCTGCTGATGGCGCTGGTGGTTTCCGCCCTGGTGATCAACTGGGCAATGATCAGCCTGGCGCACATGAAGTTCCGCAAAGCAAAACAGCAGCAGGGGGTTACCACCCGCTTCCCGGCACTGCTCTATCCGCTGGGTAACTGGGTGTGCCTGATTTTCATGGCTGCAGTACTGGTGATTATGCTGATGACGCCGGGCATGGCGATCTCTGTGTACCTGATCCCGGTATGGATTGCCATTCTTGGCATTGGCTATCTGTGCAAACAGAAAACGGCCGGTGCCGTGAAAGCGCATTAATCCTTCCCCCCACCTGCACCAGGTGGGGGTTGTTACCTGCCTCACACTTTCCCACAGATGACTGTTTAGTCCATATCAGCGGCGCTATCCTGCAACGCAAAAACACCAACACCAGACAATAATTCTCTCCATATCACATTAATGGAGTGCGCTTGATGGAAACCAGAAAGCTGTCGGTGAAAGAAAAGATCGGCTATGGAATGGGCGATGCCGGATGCAACATCATATTCGGTGCTATCATGCTGTTTGTTAACTATTTTTACACAGATATTTTTGGTCTTGCGCCTGCACTTGTCGGCGTATTGCTGCTTTCTGTACGCGTTATTGATGCCGTTACTGACCCTATTATGGGTGCAATGGCCGATCGTACCCGCAGTAAATATGGTCGATTTCGTCCATGGCTTCTGTGGATGGCTTTCCCCTACGCATTATTCAGCGTATTGATGTTTACCACTCCGGAGTGGACGTATAACAGCAAAGTTATCTATGCGTTTGTCACCTACTTCCTGCTCTCTATTACCTATACAGCAATTAACATTCCCTACTGTTCACTCGGTAGCGTCATCACCAACGATCCGAAAGAACGCGTCGCCTGCCAGTCGTATCGCTTCGTGCTGGTCGGGATTGCAACTCTGCTACTCTCACTCACGCTACTGCCAATGGCAGACTGGTTTGGCGGGGAAGATAAAGCCAAAGGCTATCAGATGGCGATGGCCGTGCTGGCTTTCATTGGTATGTGCATGTTCCTGTTTTGTTTCGCGACCGTGCGCGAACGTGTACGCCCTGCGGTACCCACGAACGACGATTTGAAAGCCGATCTGAAAGACGTGTGGAAGAACGATCAGTGGGTGAAAATCCTGCTATTAACCTTGTGCAACGTCTGTCCGGGCTTTATTCGTATGGCCGCCACCATGTACTACGTCACCTGGGTTATGCAGCAAAGCACACAGTTCGCTACGTTGTTTATCAGCCTTGGCGTTGTCGGCATGATGATCGGCAGTATGCTCGCGAAGGTATTAACCGATCGCTGGTGCAAACTGAAAGTCTTCTTCTGGACCAACATCATCCTGGCGATTTTCTCCGCCGCGTTTTACTTCTTCGATCCGAAAGCCACCATGATGATTATGATGCTCTACTTCCTGCTCAACATCCTGCATCAGATCCCATCCCCGCTGCACTGGTCGCTGATGGCGGATGTCGATGACTACGGCGAGTGGAAAACCGGTAAACGCATCACCGGGATCAGCTTCTCTGGCAACCTGTTCTTCCTGAAGCTGGGGCTGGCGATTGCCGGCGCGATGGTGGGCTTCCTGCTTTCCTGGTACGGCTACGATGCAGGCGCTAAAGCGCAAAGCGACTCCGCGATTAACGGCATTATGCTGTTGTTCACTATTATTCCGGGCGTAGGCTACCTGATTACTGCAGGCGTGGTTCGCCTGCTGAAAGTTGACCGCGAGTTCATGCAGCAAATCCAGACAGATTTAGAAAAGCGCCGCGCCAATTACCGTGAACTGAATGAATACCACGAGATAAAAACAACTGAAACCGTAAGGAAAGCCTGATGAATCAGTGGCCTAACCCCTTTATTGAACAACGTGCCGACCCGTTTATTTTACGTGACGGTAGCCACTACTATTTCATTGCTTCAGTGCCCGAATACGATCGCCTGGAGATCCGCCGAGCTGACTCTCTGGGGGAATTACGCACCGCGGAACCCGTTGTTGTCTGGCACAAACCGGACAGCGGCCCTATGAGCCAACTCATCTGGGCGCCTGAAATCCATCATCTGGCAGGTAAGTGGTACATCTACTTTGCGGCCACGCACACTCAGGCGCTCGATACGTTGGGCATGTTCCAGCATCGCATGTTTGCGCTCGAATGTGCCGACGCCGATCCGCTGACCGGAAAGTGGACGGAGAAAGGTCAGATTAAAACGCAGTTTGATACCTTTGCGCTTGATGCGACCACTTTTAACCATCAGGGAAAACAGTGGTATCTGTGGGCGCAGAAATCGCCCGATATCGCCGGGAACTCCAATATCTATCTCGCAGAGCTGGAAAATCCATGGACGATTAAAGGCGAGCCGGTGATGCTCAGTCACCCTGAATATGACTGGGAATGCCGGGGTTTTTGGGTCAACGAAGGTCCGGCCGTCATGGTTCACGGCGATAAGCTGTTTATCAGCTATTCCGCCAGCGCCACCGATGAGAATTACTGTATGGGATTATTGTGGATTGACCTCAACGCCGATCCACTCAACCCGCAGAACTGGCACAAATCACCGCGCCCGGTCTTTACCACCAGCTACGAAAACCGCCAGTTCGGCCCAGGACACAACAGCTTTACGCAAACGCCGGAAGGTGAAGATGTGCTGGTCTACCACGCGAGAAATTACACCGAAATCGAAGGCGATCCGCTGTACGACCCAAACCGCCACACTCGTCTGAAACTCGTGCGTTGGGACGAAAACGGCATGCCAGATTTTGGCGTGCCGCCTGCTGATACGAACTAAGCCGTTGCACTGCCCGGTAGCGCTAACGCTTACCGGGCCTACACGTTTTTTCATTGTAGGTCGGATAAGCGTTAGCGCCATCCGGCACAACGCTATACTAATGCCCCATAAATGGTCAGCAGCGCAATGACCACCACCACCACAAACGAGGTTTTCTTCGCCATCGAAACGGCAGCTTTTGGCGTTTCGACTTTATCGGTATGGGGTTCGCGCGCCAGCGAGAACTGCGCCAGACGCGTCAACACCTGATATTGCGAAGTATGCATATCCGCAAGCGAGGCAAACCAGGCCGGTAGCGCTTTCTCGCCGTGTCCTAACAGCGCATAGACCACGCCCGCCAGGCGCACCGGGATCCAGTCCAGCACATGCAGGATCGCATCGATACCCGACTGCAGACGCTGATGCGGCGTCTGATAGCGCGCCAGCCAGGACTGCCAGGCACGTAAAAAAGCATAACCCACCAGCGTCACCGGTCCCCACGGACCACCGACGATCAGCCAGAATAACGGCGCCAGATAAAAGCGAAAGTTGTTCCATAACAGCGCGTTCTGCAGTTCACGCAAAAACTCACGCTCATCGCAGTCCGGCGGCACGCCATGAATCAGCGTCAATTCGCTGGCCATCGCCTCACGGGCGTGAGCGTCATCGCGAGCCGCCGCGTTCAGATAGGCATGATAATGAAGACGCGTCTTGCCAGCGCCGATGCACAGCAGGCCAATTAAGATCCACGCCACCAGCAACGGAACGTTAAACAGTAGTCCATGAAGTGCGCGCAGTAGCAGAAACGTCACTCCCATCGCAATAAGAGTCATGCCTACCGTACGCATCATCGAGAAATGCTTAACCCGACGGAAAAGAGCTTCAACCCGGTGATCAAGCTGCCAGTGCTCACCCAGCTTAAACAGGCGTTCAACAATCAACACCAGTAATGTTGTAAACAGCGTCATGTCATCTCCTTGTGTGACGAGGGGGTGACCAGGGCGCGAAACCTTGCCCAGTCAAATGAGGGCCCGGGATCGGTCTTACGCTCGGCGCAATATTGCAATGCCCAGTCATGTTACTGGCAATCGCCGGATAACGCTGAATCAGCGTCTGCGTCACGGCAGCCAGTTGCTGGTACTGCGCATCGGTATAAGCCAGCGTATCCGTCCCTTCCAGCTCAATACCAATTGAGAAATCATTACAGCGTTCGCGGCCCTGATAGCTCGAGACGCCGGCATGCCAGGCGCGTTTATCAAAGGGGACATACTGCACGATCTCACCATCACGGCGGATCAGACAATGGGCAGAAACGCGCAAATGGGCGATTCCGGCAAAATAAGGATGGGCATTGGGATCAATCGTGCCCGTAAACAGCGCGTCGATCCATGGGCCGCCAAATTCACCGGGTGGCAGGCTGATATTATGCACCACCAGAAGAGAAGGGGTTTCGTCATCCGGGCGGCAATCGTAATGAGGAGAGGGAACGCGTCGCGCCTCTGCCAGCCAGCCCTCGTCTAACAACATGCAGAATCTCCTTATTGGTGGTGCTCATATCAGGTTCAGGGTAGCATGTTTCCACCTTATGATTCGTTAGCAATTTGGAGTTTTATCATGCCGCCTCGCCGCTATAACCCTGACTACCGACGTGACGCGCTGTTGGAACGCATAAATCTGGATATCCCTGCCGCTGTCGCTCAGGCGCTGCGTGAAGATTTAGGCGGAGAAGTTGATGCCAATAACGATATCACCGCACAGCTTTTACCCGAAGATATGCGCTCCCACGCTACCGTAATCACCCGTGAAGATGGCGTTTTTTGTGGGAAGCGTTGGGTGGAAGAGGTCTTTATTCAACTGGCTGGCGATGATGTCAGCGTCACCTGGCATGTCGAAGATGGCGACAGCATTAAGGCTAATCAGCCGCTGTTTGAACTGGACGGCCCTTCCCGCGTACTGCTGACCGGTGAACGTACCGCACTCAACTTTGTGCAAACGCTGTCTGGCGTAGCGAGTGAAGTCCGTAAATACGTCGACCTGCTGGCGGGGACAAAAACCCAGCTGCTGGATACGCGTAAAACCCTGCCTGGGCTGCGTACGGCGCTGAAATACGCGGTATTGTGCGGCGGCGGCGCAAATCATCGTCTGGGGCTTTCTGACGCTTTCCTGATCAAGGAAAACCACATTATTGCGTCTGGTTCGGTGAAACAGGCCGTGGAAAAAGCCTTCTGGCTGCACCCGGATGTGCCGGTTGAAGTCGAAGTAGAAAGCCTGGATGAACTGGACGACGCGCTGAAAGCCGGGGCGGACATCATCATGCTCGACAATTTCGAAACCGACCAAATGCGCGAAGCGGTCAAACGTACCAACGGCCAGGCGCGTCTGGAAGTTTCTGGTAACGTCACCTATGAAACGCTACGCGAATTCGCGGAAACCGGCGTGGATTTCATCTCTGTGGGCGCGCTGACCAAGCACGTTCGCGCGCTCGACCTCTCGATGCGTTTTCGCTAATCGCTGACTGTTCTGCCCGATGGCGCTTCGCGTATCGGGCCTACAGCCCCCAGCCGTATACGCCGCCGATCGGCAGTTTATTCGAGCATCTTCGCAAATACGTTGTCTGATTCTGTAATTTCGTAACATTCATCTGAACCGGCCTTCTCGTTCTATTTTTTGCCCCTCGCCTAAAATCCCTTCGATTTGCCAAAGTAGCGCCAGCTAACTCAAGGAGCAAATCAACAATGGACAAACAACGAGGCTTCACGCTTATCGAACTGATGGTGGTCATTGGCATCATTGCCATCCTCAGCGCTATCGGTATCCCCGCTTATCAAAACTATCTGCGCAAAGCCGCGCTGACAGACATGCTGCAAACCTTTGTCCCCTACCGTACTGCCGTCGAACTCTGCGCGCTGGAGCACGGCGGAACAGAAACCTGTGATGCCGGGACAAATGGCATCCCCTCTGTGACCACCACCCGCTATGTCTCAGGTATGAGCGTGGAAAAAGGCGTGGTCAGCCTCAGCGGGCAGGAAAGCCTGAACGGGCTAAGCATCACCATGACGCCGGGTTGGGACAATGCCAACGGCATAACGGGCTGGAATCGCAACTGCGCTATCCAGAATGACAGCGCGCTGCAACAGGCTTGCGAAGACGTTTTTCGTTTTGATGCCAACTAAGGAAAAGAGATGAATACCACCCAACTAACGGCGCTGTGCCAGCGCTATCAGGCCATATTACTGGATGCAGACAATGACGCGGTGCATATCGCCGTTGTGGATGCCCCTTCCCACGAACTGCTGGATGCACTGCATTTTGCCACGACCCGACGCATCGATATTGTGTGCTGGACGCGTCAGCAAATGGAGGGCCACACACACGCGCCGCGTAAAATGCTCCCGGCCATCATCACAGAAAGCAGCGCAACTGCCACAGGGTTGCTGAACCATGTTTTTCAATCCGCGTTGGCACAACGGGCTTCTGATATTCATATTGAACCTGCGGAGAATCACTACCGGATCAGGATACGTGTGGATGGCGTACTACACACATTACCGGAAGTCACAACCGAGATGGGCATTGCTCTCACTGCAAGATTAAAGGTATTAGGCAGTCTGGATATTGCCGAGCACCGACTCCCGCAAGATGGACAATTTACCGTGGAGATTTCAGGTGATCCCATTTCGTTTCGCATCGCCACGCTGCCTTGCCGATGGGGTGAAAAAGTAGTGCTACGCCTGCTTCATCAGGTTAATCAAACGCTGGAGGTCAACGCACTGGGCATGCATGAGGCACAGTTGGCTGCGTTTTCACAAGCATTACAGCAACCACAGGGTTTGATTCTGGTCACCGGGCCGACCGGGAGCGGCAAAACGGTTACCCTGTACAGTGCGCTACAAACCCGAAACACCCCCGATGTGAATCTCTGTAGTGTAGAAGATCCGGTCGAGATCCCCATTGAAGGACTCAATCAGACACAAATCCATCCTCGCGCCGGACTTAATTTTCAGGGTGTATTACGTGCACTACTGCGCCAGGATCCCGACATTATTATGGTAGGCGAAATCCGCGACGGCGAAACAGCTGAGATTGCCCTGAAAGCCGCACAAACCGGTCATTTGGTTCTTTCGACACTGCATACCAATTCCACCAGTGAAACACTGATACGCCTGCAGCAAATGGGGGTGGCACGCTGGATGATTGCCTCCGCGCTGACATTAATAGTTGCGCAGCGATTAGTCAGAAAATTATGCCCACATTGTCGGCGACGACTTGATACTCCCATAACACTCCCGGCAACACTTTGGCCCACGCCACTACCGCGTTGGCAGGCACCCGGTTGCCAACACTGCTATCACGGGTTTTATGGTCGAACCGCTCTGTTTGAAGTACTGCCCATTACGCCTGCGTTGCGGCAACGTATTGCCGATGGTTCATCCGCAGACGTTGTGGAATCGGATGCTCAGCAAGCGGGCATGAGTACTCTTTTCGAGGATGGCTGTCAGGCTGTGGAACAAGGGTTAACGACATTTGAAGAACTGATCCGCGTACTGGGCACGCCCCATGCCAACTAAACACCTCTGGCGCTGGCAAGGAATAACCCACGAAGGTCAACCTGTAGCAGGGATGCTATGGGCTGATACCCGACCATCGCTCCTGTTTGTGCTCGAACAGCAGCAGATTACGCCGATTCACATTAACCGGATGCGCGTTAAAACCTCGCACTGGAGCAGAGCAAACAGTGCCGAAGCCATACGCCAGTTGGCAACATTGCTTAAAGCGGGATTGACGCTTTCCGCTGGGTTAACTCTGCTTGCTGAACAGCATCCCAGCAACCAGTGGCAGGCATTACTGCGCACGCTGGCTTACGATATGGAACAAGGCATTGCGCTGTCAGCCTCGCTTTCGCGGTGGCAACACGTATTTCCCCCGCTGTACCAGGCAATGATCCGCACCGGAGAACTAACAGGCAAACTGGATGACTGCTGCTTTGAACTTGCCCGTCAGCAAAAAAACCAACAGCAACTCGCTGATAAAGTTAAAAAAGCACTACGCTACCCCATTATCATTCTTGCCATGGCGATAATGGTCGTGCTGGCGATGCTGCATTTTGTGTTACCTGAATTTGCCGCCATCTATCGCACGTTCAACACCCCGCTACCGACGCTCACTCAGTGGATTATGGCCGCGGCACACTACAGCAGTCGATGGGGATGGCTGGCAGGGTTGCTCTGTCTGGTGCTGGGAACAACATACGGGTTGATAAAGCAGAAACCCTACTGGCTTATTCTGCGTCAGAAAATACTGCTGCACTTCCCCATCATCGGGCCGATGGTCAGGGGGCAAAAACTTACACAGATCTTCACCGTACTGGCATTAACACAAAACGCGGGCATTCCCTTTCTGCAAGGTCTGGAGAGTGTCACTGAAACCCTTAACTGCCCTTATTGGTCCCAACGTTTGGCACAGGTGCATCACGATATCAGTGCCGGGAAGCCGGTATGGCTGGCGCTTAAAAATAGCGGTGAATTTAGTCCACTTTGCTTGCAACTGGTGAGAACCGGTGAAGCTTCCGGCTCTCTGGATGCGATGTTGCAAAACCTCGCCCGACATCACAGCGAGTACACGCTATCTCAGGCCGAAAATTTGGCGTCATTACTTGAGCCAGCCTTGCTTGTCATTACGGGGTTGATTATCGGTACGCTGGTTGTGGCAATGTATCTACCGATTTTTCATCTGGGAGATGCAATGAGTGGTGTGGGATAAATTTAAATGTCGGATGACGGCATAAACGCCTTATCAGGCCTACACAGAGCATGAGCGTAGGCCTGATAAGCTGTGCGCCATCAGGTGTTTAACAGTACGACCTGTTCTTACAGGCTATTGAAAACGCGGTTTTCTTGTTCCTGTACACGAATAAACGTTGTACGTTTGGTCAGCTCTTTCAGACGGGATGCACCGACATAAGTACAAGCAGAACGCAGTCCGCCAAGGATATCGCGAACGGTATTATCAACCGGGCCGCGCAGAGGCAGCTTAACGGTTTTACCTTCAGCGGCACGATACTGAGCAACACCACCAACATGGCGCGTCATAGCAGACTCAGAGCTCATACCATAGAACAGCATGAATTTCTCACCGTTCTCTTCAACGATTTTACCGCCGCTTTCTTCATGGCCGGCCAGCATGCCGCCGAGCATCACGAAGTCCGCACCACCGCCAAACGCTTTTGCCACATCACCCGGCATTGTGCAGCCACCGTCGCTGACAATCATGCCACCCAGGCCGTGCGCTGCATCAGCACATTCAATGACGGCAGAAAGCTGCGGATAGCCAACGCCAGTTTTTACGCGGGTGGTACATACAGAACCTGGGCCAATGCCCACTTTGACGATATCAGCACCGGAAAGCACCAGTTCTTCACACATCTCGCCGGTGACCACGTTGCCAGCACAGATCGTTTTTGTCGGCCAGGCCGCACGTGCTTTCGACACAAACTGAACAAAGTGCTCTGAATAGCCATTTGCCACATCAATGCAGATAAAGTTCAGCGCTGGATTCAATGCCAGAATCTGTTTGGTTTTTTCGAAATCAGTGTCCGACGTCCCGGTTGAAACCATCACGTGTTTCAGTACATCGGCTGAGGAATCTGCAATGAAAGCGGCCCAGTCTTCAACAGAATAGTGTTTATGCACAGCGGTCAGGATGTCGAAGGAGGCAAGCGCCGTTGCCATGGCAAACGTCCCAACGGTGTCCATGTTCGCGGCGATAATCGGCACGCCGGACCAGGTCTGACCTGAATGTTTAAAGGTGAATTGACGTTCCAGTTCAACATCGGAACGACTTTTGAGAGTAGAACGCTTAGGGCGGATAAGAACGTCTTTGAAACCTAACTTCAGATCTTCTTCGATACGCATGTGCGGATTCCTGGGGTTAATGGCGAAAAATCGAAACTCACAACTCCAGTGACGCTATCATACGCACTAATCAATGCCGCGCAAGACTGCGAAATTCTCTTTTTTTACGCTACAATCCCATAAATTTACCTGGCGAATAGTAGGTTAATCCTGCAGCAGCCTCGCCTTCGCACGCTTAACTTTTAACTGTTTGATAATCAAACTTAAACTCCAGGATCTGCATCTATGAGGTATACGGTAGCCTTAACCGGCGGCATTGGCAGTGGTAAAAGTACCGTTGCAAATGCGTTCGCTGACCTCGGAATAAACATCATTGATGCAGATATTATTGCGCGCCAGGTGGTTGAACCCGGCACACCCGCCCTTAAGGCGATTGCAGAACATTTTGGTTCCGAGGTGATAGCCACGGACGGATCGTTGCAGCGACGCATTTTACGCGAACGCATTTTTTCCGATCCTGATGAGAAAAAATGGCTAAATGCCTTGCTCCACCCACTTATTCAGCAGGAAACACAGCGTCAGTTTCAGCAAGCGACCTCTCCTTATCTGTTATGGGTCGTCCCCTTGTTGGTAGAAAACGCGCTGTATAAAAAAGCCGATCGTGTACTCGTCGTGGATGTCACCCCTGAGACTCAACTCAGGCGAACCATGCAGCGCGATGATGTTACGCGCGAGCACGTTGAACAAATTTTGGCTGCCCAGGCAACACGTGAAGCACGCCTTGCCGTGGCAGATGATGTTATTGATAATAATGGCGCACCGGATGCTATCGTCTCGGATGTCGCCCGCCTGCACGCACTCTATTTGCAATTCGCGTCGCAGTTTGTCTCACAGGAAAAACCGTAATGCACACCCAGGTCCTTTTTGAACACCCTCTCAATGAGAAGATGCGTACATGGTTGCGCATTGAGTTTCTGATCCAACAACTCTCCATTAATTTGCCCATTGTGGATCACGCAGGTGCACTGCATTTTTTCCGCAATGTGGGGGATTTACTGGATGTATTTGAACGTGGCGAAGTCCGTACTGAACTCCTCAAAGAGCTGGAAAGACAGCAGCGAAAACTTCAGGCCTGGGTTGAAGTTCCGGGCGTCGACCAAAGCAGAATCGACTCTTTACGTCAGCAATTAAAAAGTGCGGGCAGTATTCTGATTTCTGCCCCGCGCATCGGACAAACCCTGCGTGAAGACCGTCTGATTGGCCTTGTTCGTCAGCGTTTAAGTATTCCCGGCGGATGCTGCAGTTTTGATTTGCCGACTTTACATATCTGGCTGCATCTGTCACAGACTCAGCGTGACACACAGGTTGAGACCTGGCTTGCCAGCCTGAACCCGCTCAACCAGGCATTGTCTCTGGTCCTGGATTTAATCCGCAACTCAGCACCGTTTCGTAAGCAAACCAGCCTGAATGGTTTTTACCAGGACAACGGCGATGATGCAGACCTACTGCGTTTACAGTTGCCGCTCGCTTCGCAGCTTTATCCGCAAATATCGGGTCATAAGAGCCGCTTTGCCATTCGCTTTATGCCACTGGATAGCGAGAATGGTCAGGTGCCTGAGCGCCTCGATTTCGATCTGGCGTGCTGTTAAGGAGTTAAGATGTCTGAACAAACTATCGTAAACTGCCCAACCTGCGGTAAAGCAGTCGTGTGGGCAGAAGTCAGTCCGTTTCGTCCATTCTGCAGCAAACGTTGTCAGTTAATCGACCTGGGTGAATGGGCCGCGGAAGAGAAGCGTATCCCAAGCTCCGGCGATCTGTCAGAAAGCGATGACTGGAGCGAAGAGCAGAAGTAATTCAGCGACAACGGCAGGCCGGATAAGCGTTGCGTCCCCGCAATAATTTGCCGGATGCGGCGTTGCCTTATCCGGCCTACAACACCATTAGCCAGCAATCAACTTTTCAATGACCGGCGCATTCGCGGGCGGGAAATCCTGCGCATTCAGAGCGGCTTGCGCAATCCACTGCGCGGGCTGCCCCTCTTTTCCCCATGGATCTCCTTCCCAGCTTTCAACCAGCCAGAACCACAGCGTGATATGTCTGTCCGGAAACTGATACTCCAGCTTTTCGAACAATGAGCTTTGAGTCGGCGTAATACCAACTTCTTCCTGTAGCTCGCGAACCAGCGCCTGTTCCGGCGTTTCGCCCGCTTCTATTTTTCCGCCGGGGAACTCCAGCTTATTTGCCATATGAGCATCGGCGGCACGCTGAGTGATAAAAATCTCGTTGTGCTTATTACGAATAATTCCAACAGCGATTTGCAGTACTTTCATATTTATCGTCCATAAAAAAGGCGCAGAATTCTGCGCCTTTTCAGTGAGTTATTTTCTTAGCTCAGACGGCCATGGCACTGTTTGTATTTTTTACCGGAACCGCAAGGGCACGGATCGTTACGTCCCACTTTACGATCGCCGGTTTGTGCCGCCAGCTCTTCTGCGACAGCAGACTCATCATCTTTGTGGCTCAGTTGCTGCATCTGCGCTAAACGCTCAGCATCTTCGCGACGCTGCTGCTCCATCGCTTCTACTTCTTCAGGCATACGCACCTGAACTTTGCTCAGGGTGCTGATCACTTCGTACTTCAGTGATTCCAGCATTGATGCAAACATAGAGAAGGATTCGCGTTTATATTCCTGCTTCGGATCTTTTTGCGCATAACCACGCAGGTGGATACCCTGACGCAGATAGTCCATCGCCGCAAGGTGCTCTTTCCACAAGGAGTCGAGAGTTTGCAGCATCACGCCTTTTTCGAAGTGACGCATCATCTCTGCGCCCACAACGTCTTCTTTACGCTGATAAACTTCTACGGCGTTTGCCAGAATACGTTCGCGCAGCGTTTCTTCGTGCAGCTCAGGCTCTTTATCCAGCCACTCTGAAATCGGCATCTCGAGGTCGAAATCGTTTTTCAGACGTTCCTGCAGACCCGGGATATCCCACATTTCTTCCAGAGACTGCGGCGGAATGTACGCATCAATGGTGGCTTTGAAGACATCTTCGCGAATGCTGTTGATGGTTTCGCTAACGTCGGACACATCCAGCAGTTCATTACGCTGGCTGTAGATGGCACGACGCTGATCGTTGGCAACGTCATCGTATTCCAACAGCTGTTTACGAATATCGAAGTTGCGGCTTTCTACTTTACGCTGCGCGTTAGCAATCGCTTTGGTTACCCATGGATGTTCAATCGCTTCACCTGGCTTCATACCCAATTTACGCATCATGCCAGACACGCGGTCGGAGGCAAAAATACGCATCAGCGCATCTTCCATCGACAGGTAGAAACGAGAAGAACCCGCATCCCCCTGACGACCGGAACGGCCACGCAGCTGGTTATCGATACGGCGAGATTCATGACGTTCGGTACCAATGATGTGCAAACCACCGGAGGCCAACACCGCGTCGTGACGCACCTGCCAGTCAGCTTTAATCTGTGCGATTTGTTCTTCTGTCGGATTTTCCAGCTCGGCGACTTCTGCCTGCCAGCTACCGCCCAGCACGATATCCGTACCACGACCCGCCATGTTAGTGGCAATGGTCACGGCTGAAGGATAGCCCGCCTGTGCGACGATTGCTGCTTCGTTAGCGTGGAACTTGGCGTTCAGCACGTTATGCTTGATACCTGCTTTGGTCAGTTCGTTAGAGACCACTTCAGATTTCTCAATGGAGATAGTCCCCACCAGCACCGGCTGACCATTCGCGGTACGCTCTTTAATATCTTCGATAATGGCCTGAATTTTTTCCGCTTCGGTCATGTACACCAGATCCGGCAAATCCTTACGGATCATCGGACGGTTGGTCGGCACCACTACGGTATCCAGTTTGTAGATAGAGCTGAATTCGAACGCTTCGGTATCTGCTGTACCGGTCATACCGGCCAGTTTTTCGTACAAGCGGAAGTAGTTCTGGAAGGTGATAGAAGCCAGCGTCTGGTTTTCGTTCTGGATTTCTACGCCTTCTTTGGCTTCAACAGCCTGGTGCAGGCCGTCGGACCAGCGACGCCCCTGCATGGTACGTCCGGTGTGTTCGTCGACGATGATAACTTCGCCGTCTTTCACAATGTAGTCTACATCACGGGTGAACAGCACATGTGCACGCAGTGCAGCAGTCACGTGATGCATCAGCATAATGTTGCCCGGAGAGTACAACGACTCGCCTTCATCCATAATGCCTTCTTTCACCAGCAGTTCTTCAATCAGAACCAGACCACGTTCGGTAAGGTTAACCTGGCGCGATTTCTCATCGACAGAGAAGTGGCCTTCGCCCTGGAATGTGTCAGAATCTTCCTTCTCCTGACGGATCAGGTTTGGAATGATTTTGTTCACTTTCTTGTACATTTCCGAGCTATCTTCAGCCGGGCCGGAAATGATCAGCGGAGTACGTGCTTCATCGATCAGGATGGAGTCGACTTCATCGACCAGCGCATAATGCAGTTTACGCTGAACGCGCTCTTCCGGGCTAAACGCCATGTTGTCGCGCAGGTAGTCAAAGCCGTATTCGTTGTTGGTACCGTAAGTGATGTCAGCATTGTAAGCTTCACGCTTGGCCGGAGCCGGCAGACCTGACATGTTGATACCTACGGTCATACCGAGGAACTCAAACAGTGGGCGGTTATTTTCGGCGTCACGCTGAGCCAGATAGTCGTTCACGGTAACGACGTGTACACCTTTCCCGCTTAATGCGTTCAGGTAGGCTGGCAACGTTGCGGTCAGTGTTTTACCTTCACCGGTACGCATTTCTGCGATACAGCGATCGTTGAGGACCATACCACCCAGCAGTTGAACGTCGAAGTGACGCATACCGAACACACGCTTACTCGCTTCACGGACTACCGCAAATGCTTCCGGGATCAGGCTTTCCACGCTGGCACCTTTTTCCAGACGGGCGCGGAATTCAGCGGTCTTCGCTTTCAGCTCATCATCGGAGAGTTTTTCCATCTCCGGTTCCATCGCGTTGATGACGTTGACTACTTTGCGCATACGACGCAGCGTACGCTCGTTACGGCTACCGAATACTTTCGTTAATAATTTGATTAGCATAATAAAATCTCAAACGCCCCGCGGTGCGGAGTCAAAAATTATAAGTTGGAAGGTTCTTTTTTAGCTGAGGCGTTGAGGACCAGCGCGGATACCCTGCTGCTGGCTTATCCAGACAGGAACACTAAACGCGGCCTGAGAAGTGAAATGGGCATATGTCACGCGACTTACTGTCGCCGGCGGTCTGCCTTCCTGCGTCAGCATCGCGCTAAGCGTATTCAGTAACGCAAGATGGTGCGCCTGGATTGGCAACGGCTCTTCGGCAACTGGCAGCGCCTGAGGGGCCATAGCAAAAGAAAGATGGCGTATAACCGTACGAATGGCATGTTGATGCCAATAATCAACAGTAAAATTCGGGCGACGGTTAGTGGCTTCCAGCAAAGCAAGCTGGTTAAAGTTAACTTTAGCGCCTTGATCGTGATTGCTGGCGGTCGCCTTCGCGGGGGTATTAGGTTCAGCAGCATTACCGATCGCGGGCAGGCCAAAACTTGCCGCGACCATCCCTAATAAGAGATGCGGCCAGAAGTACCGTCTGCCTAACTGTCGCCAGCGCGTCAGTATTCCACTCACGTTATTGCCACCTGATCTACCCTGCGTTTAGGGTTATAAATGCAAAACCATTTTTTGCGCACAAATATTACCATTAATGCGTTCGCACCACAGCAGTAATGACGCAAGTCGCGGGTAAATATGCTTAAGAAAGCAGCGATCGCTCAGTATTTTAATCTGACAGCGGGAAAAAAGTCGCATCGAAAAAGACGGTGAGCTATTGGAGGATAAAAAAAACGACTGGCTCACCTGGCCGGAGAGAGTGCCAGATTGACCAGTCGAATTTATACGACAACGTATGTCGTTATGCCAGTACGGTCGAAGGTGCTTTGAACGCCAGAGGCAGTTCTGCGTCGTCCTGGAAGGTCACATATTCCCAGGCTTCCTGTTTTGCCAGGACCGCCTGCAACAGTTTGTTATTCAATGCATGACCGGATTTATACGCGGTAAATGCACCAATAATGTTGTGACCACACATGAACAAGTCACCGATCGCGTCGAGCATTTTGTGACGAACGAATTCATCTTCAAAACGCAGGCCGTCTTCGTTCAGTACGCGATAATCGTCAACAACGATGGCACAATCGAAGCTGCCGCCCAGGCACAGGCCGCGGGACTGCAGATATTCGATATCACGCATGAAGCCGAAAGTACGCGCACGGCTGATCTGACGCATGAACGCATCAGCAGAGAAGTTCATCGCATAGCGCTGGGTGCTGGAGTCGATCGCCGGATGGTTAAAGTCGATGGTGAAATCCAACGTAAAACCATTATACGGCTTAAACTCAGCCCACTTGTCGCCATCTTCGACGCGAACGGTCTCTTTGATGCGGACAAATTTCTTCGCACTGTTCAGTTCTTCAATACCTGCATCAAGCAGCAAGTAAACGAACGGAGCAGCACTACCATCCATGATCGGGATTTCCGGGGCATTAACCTCAATAACGATGTTATCGATACCTAAGCCCGCCAGAGCAGCATTAAGATGCTCAACGGTTGAAATCCGCACATCATGCTCGTTGACCAGACACGTACAGAGCATGGTATCACGCACAGATTTGGCATCGGCCGGGAAATCTACCGGAGGATTCAAGTCGGTGCGACGATAGATGACCCCGGTGTTGGCCGGCGCAGGGCGTAATGTCAGGGTGACTTTTTTGCCGGTATGTAAACCGACGCCAGTCGCCTGAACGATACGTTTAAGAGTCCTTTGTTTGATCATCGTATAATCTCGCCAAATTACCTATCCAACCGAAGTGTACTATACATTCGGTGGGCCAGTTTAGCACAAAGAGCCACAATCCCCAAATTCCAGCTAATTCTTAATCAGCTTGCTTACGCAGGAATGCAGGGATATCCAGATAATCCGGCTCTTTAGTGGTCTGCGGCGTATTGTCGTTAACCACCTTCGCTACCGGTTTTTGCTCTTGCGTCAACGGCGCCATGCCGTGCTGCTGGTAACGATCCATTACCGGCTGCTGAACCTGCTTGTTGGTCACCAGAGTGATTTCAGGACGCTTGTCCATACCAATTCCAGTGGCAACAACGGTAACGCGCAGTTCGTCGTTCATATCCGGGTCCAGAGAAGTACCGATAACCACAGTCGCGTTATCCGATGCAAATGCACGGATGGTGTTACCCACGGTTTCGAACTCATCCAGACGCAGGTCGAAGCCCGCAGTAATGTTAACCAGCACGCCACGCGCGCCAGACAGATCGATATCTTCCAGCAGAGGTGAAGAGATAGCCATTTCAGCCGCTTCTTCAGCGCGATCTTCACCGCTCGCCACGCCAGAACCCATCATCGCATAGCCCATTTCGGACATCACGGTGCGCACGTCTGCAAAGTCGACGTTCATCAGGCCCGGACGGGTAATCAGTTCAGCGATACCCTGGACTGCGCCTTTCAGCACATCATTCGCTGCGCCAAACGCATCCAGCAGGGAGATACCGCGACCCAGCACTTTCAGCAGTTTGTCGTTCGGAATAGTAATTAGAGAGTCCACATGTTTGGACAACTCGGTGATACCCTGCTCCGCAAATGCCATACGCTTCTTGCCTTCAAAGTTGAAAGGCTTAGTCACGACAGCAACGGTCAGAATACCTAAATCTTTTGCTACTTCAGCAACCACTGGCGCTGCACCGGTCCCGGTCCCGCCGCCCATGCCTGCTGCGATGAACACCATGTCTGCGCCGTCAAGCGCTGCACGCAGAGCTTCACGGTCTTCGTCTGCCGCATTGCGACCGACTTCCGGGTTTGCACCCGCGCCCAGACCCTTGGTGATGCCGCTACCAATCTGAATGGTCTGTCCAACCGCCGTTTTACGCAACGCCTGAGCGTCGGTATTCACCGCGAAGAATTCAACACCTTCGATGCGCTCGCGCACCATGTGTTCAACGGCATTACCGCCGCCGCCGCCGACGCCGATGACTTTAATCACCGCGTCATTGGTCAGTTCCATAGGTTCAAACATAGTTTCTCTCTCCGTTTTACACTTTATCCTTCAAGCCGCCTCTTTGTTGGCTGCCTTCACTCACTCCCGTCACATAGTAAACTATGTTCCAGGAGATTCGCTCAGTTGCCGTCGCGATGCAACTTGAATGACGTTGTGTATGTGCCTGTCGCCTGAGGCCGTAATTATTGCCGGCCTCATAAAAATTAAAACTCTTTTCGCAGCCAACTATTGAGTCGTTTAATCCACGAACCAACTGATGCCGTTACACGTTTTTCAACTTCAGCTTCACCACTTAAATGGGATTCTTTCCCGTAATGAAGCAACCCCACTGCCGTTGAATAATACGGCTCCTGGGCATAATCTGTCAGACCGGTAATATTGAGCGGCGCACCAATACGCACCTGCGTATGAAACACGCGCTGAGCGCAGGCCGCAAGACCTTCAATTTGCGCAGCACCACCGGTTAACACAATCCCCGCCGCCAGATGATGTTTCACACCCTGCTGGCGAAGTTGTTCCTGTAATTGCAAAATTTCTTCGTTGACCAGGTTAAGCAGCTCGGTATAACGCGGCTCAATGACCTCAGCCAGAGTCTGACGTTGCAGACTGCGTGGCGGACGACCACCGACGCTTGGCACTTCAACGCTCTCATCTTTACCAACGATAGAACCCAGCGCACAACCATGACGCACTTTGATGGCTTCAGCATCGCTCGGCGGCGTACCAAAGGCATACGCGATATCGCTGGTGACCACATTCCCTGCATAAGGGATTACTTTGGTATGGCGCAACGCCCCGCCAGTATAAACGGCGATGTCCATTGTACCACCACCAATATCGACCACGCAGACACCCAGCTCACGTTCGTCTTCCGTTAACACGGAATAACTGGCTGCCAACCCGGCAAATATCAGTTGGTCAACTTTCAGGCCACAGCGTTCAACGGCTTTGACGATGTTCTTCGCCATGTCGTTGTGGCAGGTAATCAGATGTACTTTTGCCTGCATACGCACGCCGGAAAGCCCGACCGGATTTTTAATGCCTTCCTGGTAGTCAATGGCGTATTCCTGTGGAATAACGTGCAGTACACGATGTTCATCGCGCACACGTACGGATTTTGCCGTATGCACAACATTTTCCACATCTTCCTGGGTCACTTCCTCTTCGGAAATGGGCACCATACCAATTTCATTCTGACAGCTAATATGTTTACCTGAAAGCGCCAGATACACTGAGGAAATCTGGCAATCTGCCATCAGTTCAGCCTGGTCAATGGCGCGCTGTACGCATTTCACCACTGACTCAAGGTCATTCACCCCACCTTTATCCATACCTCGCGATGGGCAACTGCCCACGCCAATGATATTGACCATACCGTCGGGCAGAACTTCCCCTACTAAAGCGGCTACCTTCGCGGTGCCAATCTCCAGTCCAACTACCAGTTTTCTGTCCGTCGCCTTGATCATTGTTGTTCTGCCTGTGCCTGATTCTGTTGCTGATTAGATTCCTCAGGAGGCAAGGGAACCCAGCCTACTGCCGCTCCTGAGTCATAACGCAAATCAACGTAGCTAATCCGTTTGCCATCGGTTTGCGCCTGCTGCTGTAAAACCGGGTAGAGTTCCACAAAGCGAGCCAAACGTTTTATCGTATCGCCCCTGCCAAGATTGAGCTTAATATCGTTATTAAGCGTTAACTGCCAGGAACGACGAGCGGTCATCGCCGCTTCCTTCAGGGTGAATCTATCCTTAGCCAGCACCTGCCCCATATCGCGGAACCCTTGCAACACTTCACTCGCGCTGCCTTCCGGGCCATACAACATGGGTAATACCTGCTTATTGGCCCGACCGGTTGGGACGCTGAACGTATTGCCATCGGCATCCACCATATGTTGGTCATTCCAACGCGCTATTGGCACATATTCAACCAGATGAATCTTCAATTCATCAGGCCACTGCTTTCTGACGCTCGCCTGCTTAATCCAGGGAAGGCGTTCAATCTGACTCTGAATGATGTTCACATCCTGAGTCATAAAGGTTCCCGGAGCGCCCAGCGCCAGAATGGACTGACGAATATCGTCATTGCGCGTGTAATGTCGCTCACCGGTCAATACCAGCTTCGACAATGGCAAACGCTGCGCATCTTCCATCCATCCCAACACTACCCAGCCGCTGACAAACACGGTGCACAGCACTGTCAGCAGAAACAGAATTCCTGCAAGACGCGTTCCATTATTGCGGCGTGAGGAGGCTACCTCTTCTTCATCACCGTTTCGCGTGTTCAGCGCAGCCTGCGACATATCAGTCCGCCAACGCCAGAATTCGAACCACCAACTGCGAGAAGCTCAGGCCCGCCTGACGCGCCGCCATCGGCACCAGGCTGTGGCTGGTCATACCCGGAGAGGTATTCGCTTCCAGCAGATAAAACTGGCCATCGCTGTCCAGCATGACGTCAATACGGCCCCAGCCTTTACAGCCCAATGCATTCCACGCATTCAGGACTAACGCCTGTAATTCGGCCTCCTGGCCAACTTCCAGACCTGCAGGACAGAAATATTGTGTCTCATCAGACAGATACTTCGCCTCATAATCATAGAAGGTTCCCGCGGGTTGGATACGTATTGACGGTAAAATTTCTTCGCCGAGTATCGCAACTGTGAATTCTGGCCCACTGAGCCATTTTTCAATCAGTACTTCTTCATCATGCTGAAAAGCCAATGCTAATGCAGTTTGCAAAGCATTTTCTTCTTCAACTTTTGACATCCCGACGCTGGAACCTTCACGGCTTGGCTTCACAATCAACGGCAAGCCTAACGCAGAAATTCTCGTAACCACTTCATCGCTAAGTCCTTTTTCAAACTCAGCACGGGTCAATGCCACCCATGGCGCAACGGGCAATCCAGCCCCCTGCCACAGCAGCTTGCTGCGCAGCTTGTCCATTGAGATAGCCGATGCCATAACGCCGCTACCGGTATACGGCAGGCCGATCTGCTCCAGCATGCCCTGCAACGTACCATCTTCACCGCCGCGACCGTGCAGAGCAATAAACACCTTCTGAAAACCCATTGATTTCAGAAGAGTGACATCAACCTCTTTCGGGTCAACCGGATGGGCATCTACACCACCTTCACGCAACCCGGCGAGTACAGCCGCGCCAGAATTCAGCGACACTTCTCGTTCTGCGGAGGTGCCCCCTAACAGGACCGCGATTTTATCAGCCATGTTATTCCTCCTCCGGGTTTTGCGGCTTCAGTTTGATTTCAGCTAAGGAACGTGCGATTTTGCCGATATTTCCAGCACCTTGCACCAAAATCAGATCGTTGCCGGTTAATACCGGTGCCAGCATTTCCGCTACCTGGGCCGGATCGGACACCAGAATAGGATCGATCTTACCGCGACCACGAATGGTACGGCACAGCGAGCGGCTATCTGCACCCGGAATCGCGGCTTCGCCCGCGGCATACACGTCCAGCATCAGCAGCGCATCAACCTGTGTCAGCACATTGGCAAAGTCGTCGTACAAATCGCGCGTACGCGTGAAGCGGTGCGGCTGGAACAGCATCACCAAATTTTTGTCCGGCCAACCTGCGCGTGCGGCTTTGATCGTGGCGTCCACTTCCGTTGGGTGATGGCCATAGTCATCGACCAGCATCGCAGTTCCGGCTTTCCCGTTCACCGGCTCAAGCGGGAACTCGCCGAGGAAGTCAAAACGACGCCCGGTCCCCTGGAAACTTTCCAGCGCGCGTAAAATAGCCTCGTCTTCAATGCCTTCTTCTGTTGCAACTGCCACCGCCGCCGCCGCGTTCAGCGCATTGTGACGGCCCGGTGCGTTCAATGTCACACGTAAATCGGCCATCCCCTGACGCAGCAGCGTGAAGTGCCCTTGTGGGCCGATCTGCTGATAATCTTCGACGCGCACATCAGCATCATCGCTGAAACCATAGGTCGTGGTCTGACGGCCAACTCGCGGTAACAGCTCGCGAATAACCGGATCGTCAACGCACATCACCGCACGGCCATAAAACGGCAAGTTATGCAGGAAATTAATAAACGTCTGCTTTAAATTTTCGAAGTCGCCATGGTAGGTATCCATATGGTCAGCTTCGATATTGGTGACAATCGCCACCATCGGCTGCAAATGCAGGAACGACGCGTCGCTCTCATCCGCTTCGGCAATCAAATAACGGCTATGACCCAGACGAGCATGGACGCCTGCTGCTTTCACCAAACCGCCGTTGACGAAAGTCGGATCCAGACCCGCTTCCGCATAGATGCTGGAGACCATCGCCGTGGTCGTGGTTTTACCGTGGGTCCCGGCAATAGCGATACCGTGACGAAAACGCATCAACTCTGCCAGCATCTCCGCACGGCGGATCACCGGGATACGCGCTTCATGGGCCGCAACAATTTCCGGGTTATCCGCAGAAATAGCGCTGGACACCACCACCACGCTCGCATCACGCACGTTTTCCGGTCGATGATTAAAGAAAATCGTGGCGCCCAGATTCGTCAACTGCTGCGTCACCGGATTCGGCGCTAAGTCAGAACCGCTGATCTGATAACCTTCATTGGCCAAAACTTCGGCAATACCGCCCATACCGGCACCACCGATGCCGACAAAGTGGATGTGCCGAACGCGACGCATTTCGGGCACGATGGAACGCAGTTTTGCCAGTTGTTGTGTATTCATTCTTTAGCCATTAACTTCTCAGTTCATGCGATGCAAAAGGCATCACCACAATTACACCCGGGCAGCCCGGCTCACTTCAGTTGCAACACGCTCTGTGGCATCCGGTATGGATGCGGCGCGCGCACGTTCTGCCATGGTTAATAAGGTTTCTCGCGACCACCCGGCAAGGGTGCTGGCGACGGCATCCACAGTAAACTGCGGCTGCTCAAGAATTTTGGCAGCGCCCGCTTTCTCCAGCGGCAGCGCATTCCAGTACTGCTGTCTGTCTTTGTGCTGGAACGGCACAAACAACGCCGGCAAACCTGCGGCAGCAATCTCGCTCACCGTCAGCGCGCCTGAGCGACAGACCACAACATCCGCCCACGCGTAGGCTGCCGCCATATCATCAATAAATTCAGTGACCTTGTGTTGCGGTTGTCCCGCATCGGCATAAGCCTGCTCAACGGTTTGCTGCGCGCCTTTACCGCTCTGATGCCAGATAGTCACTGCGTCGCCAAGTTTTGCGGCGACCTGAGGCATCGTCTGGTTCAGCACGCGCGCGCCCTGCGAACCTCCGACAACCAGCACGCGCACCGGACCTTCACGCCCAGCCAAACGTTCTTCGGGTAACGGCAGTGCAAGGACATCAGTACGCACTGGATTCCCCACCACGTCCGCATTCGGGAAAGCACCAGGGAAGGCCTGCATCACCTTCGTCGCGATCTTCGCCAACCATTTGTTGGTTAATCCCGCAATACCGTTCTGCTCATGCAGAACTACCGGAATGCCTAATGACCAGGCCGCCAGACCGCCAGGGCCGGACACGTAGCCGCCCATACCCAGCACCACATCAGGCTTAAACTGCTTCATGATGGCGCGCGCCTGACGCCAGGCATTAAAAATACGCACGGGGGCGGCAAGCAGCGCGTTAACACCTTTGCCACGCAAACCGGAGATGCGAATAAAGTCAATTTCAATGCCGTGTTTCGGCACTAAGTCCGCTTCCATACGATCGGCGGTGCCCAGCCAACGAACCTGCCAGCCCTGGGCCATTAAATGGTGCGCAACCGCCAGCCCCGGGAAGACATGTCCACCGGTACCGCCCGCCATCACCATTAACCGCTTCGGTTGACCACTCATCGTGCACCTCGTGTAAACGCCTGGGCTTTTTCCAGACGCGTTTCATAATCAATACGTAACAAAAACATGATGGCTGTCGACATGATCAACAAACTTGAACCACCATAACTGATCAACGGCAACGTCAGACCTTTCGTTGGCAGCATACCCGCCGCCGCGCCGACGTTTACCAGCGCCTGGAAGCTAAACCAAATCCCGATGGAGCAGGCTAAGAAACCTGAAAAACGGTGGTCAATTTCCAGCGCCTTACGACCAATCGACATCGCGCGAAAAGCGACGAAGAATACCATTAAAAGAGCGAGTACCACACCGATATAACCCAGCTCCTCCCCAATAATGGCGAAGATAAAGTCGGTGTGCGCTTCCGGCAAATACTCCAGTTTTTGGACTGAATTACCCAATCCCTGGCCCCACACTTCACCGCGACCAAAAGCCATCAGAGACTGTGTCAGCTGATAGCCGCTGCCAAACGGATCTTCCCACGGGTTCCAGAAGGAAGTTACGCGGCGAATACGATACGGCTCGGCAAGGATCAGCAGTACGACCGCCGAAATCCCCATGCCGATGATGGCGATGAATTGCCACAATTTGGCGCCAGCCAAAAATAGCATCGCCAACGTGGTAACAAACAGCACCACCACCGTACCGAGGTCAGGCTGCGCCAGCAGTAAAATAGCCAGCACCAGAATCACACCCATCGGTTTTAAGAAGCCGCGCAGGTTGTTACGCACTTCATCAACTTTACGCACCAGGTAGTTGGCGAGATAACAGAACAGCGACAGCTTGGTGAATTCCGCAGGCTGAATACGCAGCGGGCCCAACGCAATCCAGCGCGATGCCCCGTTAACGGAACTCCCCACCACCAGTACAATCAGCAGCATGATGATTGAGGCTATCAGCATCGTCGTGCTGTACTTTTGCCAGAACTCCATCGGCAGACGCAGCGTCACCATCGCCAGACAGAACGCCAGGAAGATATACAGCGCATCACGTTTAGCGAACAGGAAGGGATCGCCTGCCAGGCGTTGCCCTACGGGCATCGATGCCGATGTCACCATCACAAAACCGATCGCTGCCAGACCAAAAGTCAGCCACAGCAGCATGCGGTCATACATGATCAGGCTGTCCGCGTCTTTATCACGCGAAGCCATCACCCAGCCTTTAAGTGCCGCGAAGATCCACGCCAGGACACCCAGTCCCGGTACGCGCGGCATTTTCAGACGAGGGAGAGATAAGCGCATCAACCCAACTCCTTCGCCAGACGGGCAAAGACGTCACCACGTTGCTCAAAGTTCTTGAACTGGTCAAGGCTGGCGCAGGCTGGCGACAGCAGCACCATATCGCCCGGCTTCACGCGCGGCGCAAGCAGACGCATCGCCTGTTCCATGGTTTCAGTTTGTTCCGCAATCTCAGGTCGCAGAGCGGCGAGTTGCGCGCCATCGCGACCAAAGCAGTACAGACGAATATTGTTGCCGCTCAGGTAACGTTGCAGCGGCATAAAGTCAGCGGATTTTCCGTCGCCGCCCAGCAGCAGGTGCAGCGTGCCGTCAACGTGCAGGCCATTCAGCGCAGCTTCGGTACTGCCCACGTTGGTGGCTTTAGAATCGTTAATCCAACGTACGCCGTTATGGTTCAGCACCAACTGAAAACGGTGCGCCAGACCGGTAAAGGTGGTCAGTGCTTTCAGGCTCGACGCCCGTGGCAGACCCGCAGCATCCGCCAGTGCCAGCGCCGCCAGGGCGTTGGTATAGTTATGCTGGCCGGTAAGCGTCATCTCTTTCACGTTCAGGACTTTTTCACCCTTCACCCGCAGCCAGGTTTCACCCTGCTGACGATTGAGATGATAGTCACCCATGTTGATGCCAAAGCTCACGCAGCGCTCATCCGCCCCGCGAATCGGCATGGTCAGCGCATCATCGGCGTTGACCACGCATACTTTCGCGTTCTCATAGACGCGCAGTTTGGCTGCACGGTACTGCTGCAGTCCAAACGGATAACGGTCCATATGATCTTCAGTGACGTTCAAAATGGTGGCCGCGACAGCCCGTAAGCTGGAGGTTGTCTCCAGTTGGAAGCTGGACAGTTCCAGAACATACAGTTCGCGTTCGTCATCCAGCAGCATCAGCGCAGGCAGGCCAATATTACCCCCAACGCCGACGTTTACTCCGGCCGCTTTCGCCATTTCGCCAACCAGCGTCGTGACGGTGCTTTTACCGTTGGACCCGGTGATCGCGACGATCGGCGCCTGTGCTTCGCGACAAAACAGCTCAATGTCGCCAACAATTTCAATCCCTGCATCAGCAGCGGCGCTCAACGAAGGATGCGCCAGGGCAATACCAGGGCTGGCGACGATGAGATCGGCAGCCAGCAGCCAGTCATCATTCAGGCTGCCAACATGACGCTCAACCGCTTCCGGTAATTTATCCAGGCCAGGCGGCGTCGCACGGGTATCCATCACGCGCGGCGTCACGCCACGCGCCAGAAAGAAATCCACGCAGGACAGCCCGGTCAATCCCAGACCGATAATGACGACTTTTTTACCCTGGTAATCAGCCATGATTAACGTACCTTCAGCGTTGCCAGGCCAATCAGCACCAGCATCAGCGAAATAATCCAGAAGCGCACAATAACGCGCGGTTCCGGCCAGCCCTTCAGTTCATAGTGATGGTGAATCGGCGCCATACGGAAGATGCGCTGTCCGCGCAGCTTAAAGGAGCCCACCTGCAGAATGACCGACAGCGTTTCTACAACAAATACGCCGCCCATGATCACTAACAGGAACTCCTGACGCAGCAGTACGGCAATAATGCCCAGCGCGCCACCCAGTGCCAGTGAACCGACGTCGCCCATAAAGACCTGCGCCGGATAGGTGTTAAACCACAGGAAGCCTAAACCTGCGCCGACAATCGCCGTACAGACAATCACCAATTCGCCAGCGTGGCGTAAATAAGGAATGTGCAGATAGTTAGCAAAGTTCATGTTACCGGTCGCCCATGCCACCAGCGCAAAACCGGCGGCCACAAACACGGTCGGCATAATCGCCAGTCCATCCAGGCCGTCGGTAAGGTTTACCGCATTCCCGGTACCGACAATCACGAAGTACGCCAGCAGCACGTAGAACAGCCCCAGTTGCGGCATCACGTCTTTAAAGAACGGCACCACCAGCTCGGTCGCCGGAGTGTCTTTACCGGCCAGATACAGCGCAAACGCGACCCCTAATGCAATGACCGACATCCAGAAGTACTTCCAGCGGGCAATCAGGCCCTTGGTATCTTTGCGCACCACTTTGCGGTAGTCATCGACAAAACCGATAATGCCGTAGCCAATCAATACCACCAGCACGCACCATACGTACGGGTTCGACGGATATGCCCACAGCAGTACGGAGATAACTATCGCGGTGAGGATCATGATCCCACCCATGGTTGGCGTACCGCGTTTACTGAAGTGCGATTCCGGACCGTCGTTACGTACGACCTGTCCAAAGGACATTTTTTGTAAGCGGGCGATCATGCGCGGGCCCATCCACAAAGAGATGAACAGCGCGGTCAGCAGGCTGACGATGGCGCGAAACGTCAGATAGGAAAAGACGTTAAAGCCGGAATAATATTTGACCAAATGTTCGGCCAGCCAAACTAACATGTCCCATTCTCCTGTAATGCGCGTACTACCTCTTCCATGGCGGCACTACGTGAACCCTTCACTAAAATCGTCATGATCTGATGTTCTGCAATCAGCGCTTTAAGATGCGCGGCCAGCGCGGTTTTATCCGCAAAATGCTCACCAACGCCGCTGGCATGGCTAATTGCCTGACTCAGTTTCCCTGTACTCAGCACACGGTCGATACCCGCCGCCTTCGCAGCGATACCCACCTGCACGTGGCAGGCTTCGCTTTCCGCGCCAAGCTCTGCCATATCGCCAACCACCAACACGCGGTAGCCAGGCATTTCAGACAGCACCTGTACCGCTGCGGTCATTGAGCCGACGTTAGCGTTATAGGAGTCGTCCAGCAGCAGTTGATTTTCTGCCAGTTGAATCGGAAACAGGCGTCCCGGGACCGCTTGCAAATCTTTCAGACCCGCTTTGATCGCCTCTGGCGTCGCGCCTACCGCCATAGCGAGCGCAGCCGCTGCCAGGGCGTTAGCAATGTTGTGGCGACCCGGCAGCGGTAGCAGAACATCAATGCTTCCGGTTGGGGTTTGCAGCGTAAACTCCGTGCCGTGTGAGGTCACATGTACGTTGGCCGCCGAAAAGTCGCTGTTAGCCGCATTCGGCGAAAAACGCCAGACTTTGCGATCGCCAATAATGCTCTGCCAGTTCAGCCAGTCGTTGTTGTCGGCATTCATAATGGCGATACCGTTCGCTGACAGGCCGGTAAAAATCTCACCTTTTGCCTTCGCCACGCCCGCCAGAGAACCGAAGCCTTCCAGATGCGCGGCGGCCAGGTTGTTCACCAGCGCCGCTTCCGGACGCGTCAGGCCGACGGTCCAGGCGATTTCGCCCTGATGGTTGGCACCGAGCTCAATCACGGCATAGTCGTAATCGTTGTTTAAGCGCAGCAGCGTCATCGGTACGCCGATGTCGTTATTCAGGTTGCCCGCGGTATATAACGTGTTGCCACACTGGCTCAGAATGGAGGCCGTCATCTCTTTAACAGAGGTTTTACCGGATGAGCCGGTAAGCGCGACAACGCGCGCCGGCACCTGAGCGCGTACCCACGCAGCCAGTTCACCAAACGCCAGACGCGTATCGTTAACAATCAGCTGCGGCAGGTTGGTGTCCAACGGGCGGCTGACCAACAGCGCACCGGCCCCGCTCTCTTGCGCTTTGTCTGCAAAATCATGGGCATCAAAGCGTTCGCCTTTCAGTGCCACAAACAGGCAGCCTGGCGTCACTTTACGCGTATCGGTTGTCACCGCATCAAGGGCCAGATCGGCCCCTTTCAGTTCGCCACGGAGGATCTCCGCCAGTTGGCTGAGCGTTACGCTAATCATGCGATAACCCCCAGCAGACGTGCTGCCGTCACGCGATCGGAGTAGTCGAGACGGTGTGCACCGACAATCTGGTAATCTTCATGGCCTTTGCCAGCGACCAGCACCACGTCATTTTCTTTTGCCTGCATGATGGCGCTAGTGACCGCTTCAGCACGGCCTTCCATTACTTTGGCCTGCCCGGCATCCAGCATACCCGCCAGAATGTCATTGATAATGGCGCGAGGCTCTTCGGTGCGTGGATTGTCATCCGTAACCACAACGACATCGGCAAACTGCTCGGCAATGGCGCCCATCAACGGACGTTTACCTTTGTCGCGATCGCCGCCGCAGCCAAAGACGCACCACAGCTTGCCGGTGCAATGCAGACGGGCCGCCTGCAGCGCTTTTTCCAGTGCATCCGGCGTATGGGCGTAATCAACTACCACGGTGGTTTTGCCCGGCGCGCTGAACACTTCCATGCGCCCGCAAACCGGCTGCAGTCGTGCCGCCGTTTTCAGTAAATCAGCTAACGGATACCCCAACGCCAACAGTGTGGCCAGCGCCAGCAGCAAATTGCTGACGTTAAACGCCCCCATCAGGCGGCTTTCAATTTCGCCGTCGCCCCATGAGGAAGCAAATCGAATCGTCGCGCCGCTATCGTGATAATCCACGTCAATCGCTTTTAACCAACGACCGTGACAGTTCGGGTTAATGTGGTCTTCCATCGACACGGCAACCGCATCGGGAAGTTTAGCCAGCCAGCGACGACCGACTTCATCATCCGCATTAACAATGGCCTGCCCGCAATGGTGCGTGGAATACAGCAGCCATTTCGCGGCTTCGTAGTGCTCCATATCGCCGTGATAATCGAGATGGTCACGGCTTAAGTTGGTAAATACTGAGGCCGCAAATTTCAGCGCCGCCACGCGATGCTGCACCAGACCATGCGATGAAACTTCCATCGCGCCAAAGGTCGCGCCCTGTTCAACCAGACCCGCCAGCACATGCTGAACGTCAACGGCTGAACCAGTGGTATTTTCCGTCGGGATCACTTTACCCAGCAGGCCATTACCTACCGTTCCCATTACCGCACTGGTTTCACCAAGCAGTTGGCTCCACTGTGCCAGCAGTTGGGTGGTGGTGGTTTTACCGTTCGTTCCGGTCACACCGACCAGACGCATTTTTTCAGAAGGCTCATGGTAAAAACGGCCCGCCAGTGCAGATAAGCGTTCGTTAAGCTGGCTCAGATAGATAACCGGTACACCGTGCATTTCGCGGATTTCACCGTCAGCAGCTTCATCTTTTGCTTCTGCAATAATGGCAGCCACACCTTGCGCTATCGCCTGCGGGATATATCGACGCCCGTCCGCCTGATGACCCAATACTGCGACAAAGAGATCGCCCGATGCAGCCACACGGCTGTCGAGTGTCATCTCTCGCAGTGCTCGCTCCGGTGCACCCGGCACCCATGGAGCAAGAAGGTCGCGCAAATTACGATCTGCCACCTGTTGCCTCGCCTTGATTATTCACAAATTCATTTTTATCGCCCGTTGTCAGCGCATCCGGCTCGATGTTCATGGTGCGCAAAACGCCGCCCATGATGGCACCAAAGACCGGCGCGGAAACGGCGCCACCGTAATATTTACCCGCCTGCGGATCGTTGATAACAACAACCAGCGCGAAGCGCGGCTGACTCGCAGGCGCAACACCTGCGGTATAAGCAATGTATTTATTGATGTAGCGGCCATCTGGCCCGACTTTTTTCGCCGTACCGGTTTTAATGGCGATGCGATAGCCTTTAATCGCCGCCTTCACGCCGCCGCCACCAGGCAGCGCCACGCTTTCCATCATGTGCACCACGGTGCGTACGGTCGCTTCCGGGAAGATACGCTCGCCCGGAACTGGAGGATCAACTTTGGTAATCGACAGCGGGCGATAAACGCCATAGCTGCCGATCGTTGCGTAGACTCGCGCTAACTGTAACGGCGTTACCATTAGCCCATAGCCGAAAGAGAAGGTGGCCCTCTCTATGTCAGACCACCGTTGTTTTTGAGGATATAAGCCACTGCGTTCTCCGACCAACCCCAAATTGGTCGCTTTTCCCAGCCCAAAACGCGAGTAAGTATCTACTAACGCTGAGGACGGCATCGCTAACGCCAGCTTGGAAACACCGACGTTACTCGACTTCTGCAAAACCCCGGTAAGGGTCAATTCGCTATAACGCGCCACGTCTTTAATTTCGTGGCCATTAATTCGGTAAGGAATGGTGTTAAGTACGGTATTTTCACGTACCACGCCACGCTGCAGCGCGGTCATCACCACCATCGGTTTAACGGTAGAACCCGGCTCAAACACGTCGGTAATGGTACGGTTACGCATCGCGTCTTTCGGCGTACCGGTGAGATTGTTCGGGTTGTAAGACGGACTGTTGGCCATTGCCAGCACTTCACCGGTGTTCACATCCACCAGCACCGCACTGCCTGACTCAGCCTTGTTAAACGCCACGGCGTTATTCAGTTCACGGTAGACCAGCGCCTGTAAACGCTCATCGATACTCAGCGCCAGGTTGTGCGCCGCCTGGCTGTCGGTAGAGGAGATATCTTCAATGACGCGGCCATAGCGGTCTTTACGTACAATACGTTCACCCGGTTGTCCGGTGAGCCATTTATCGAAGCTCTTCTCAACGCCTTCAATCCCCTGGCTATCGACGTTGGTAAAACCAATGAGGTGAGCGGTCACTTCTCCGGAAGGATAGTAACGGCGGGATTCTTCGCGCAGATGGATACCTGGCAGCTTCAGTTTTTTGATGTAATCAGCCATGTCAGGGTTTACCTGACGCGCCAGATAGATAAAGCGCCCTTTCGGGTTGGCGTTAATGCGGGAAGCCAGTTGATCAAGCGGGAGGTTCAGCGCCGTCGACAGCGCTCTCCAGCGCTCGCCAACGCTCACGCCGCCTGCGTCATGCACCTCTTTCGGGTCGGCCCAAATCGCCTTCACCGGAACGCTCACCGCCAGCGGACGTCCTGAACGGTCGGTAATCATCCCGCGCGAGGTGGACACTTCCTGGACGCGCAGAGAGCGCATGTCGCCCTGACGTACCAGCATGTCCGGCGCGATGATTTGCAGCCAGGCAACGCGCCCCAGCAGAAAACCCAGTGCCAGCAAAATACAGCCGCACAGTAACGCAAAACGCCAACTGATAAAGTTGGCTTGTTCTTCCTGGCGTTTTGGTTTGTGCGTTTTTGCCGCTGCTTTCATGCGTCGCGTTTATCCTTATTTTTGTACTACGATGTTTTCTTGTGAGGGATCAACATGCTGCATTTGCAGCTTTTCCGTTGCGATCCGTTCAACACGGCTATGGTCGCCGAGCGCGTTCTCCTCAAGGATCAAGTTGCGCCATTCGATATCCAGCGCATCTCGCTCCAGAACCAGCTGCTCACGCTGCGCGGTCAGTAACCGCGTATGGTGTGCTGTTGTCACGACGGTAACCGCCGTCAAAATAATGCAAATGAACAGGCAGAGTGGCAGCTTCCCAAACCGCAAAAGATCGTCACCGATCACACCAGGCAAGGCATGGCGCTCGTTGCTTCCTATCGATCCCTTAACTTTGCTGAGGGCTTCTGTCACTCTGCTGATCATGCGTTCGTCCTCTCTGCAATACGCAGAACTGAACTACGGGCACGAGGATTTTCAGCTACCTCTTCTTCGCCCGGCATCATCTTGCCTAGTGCTCTTAACTCACGGCCGCCCAGCTTTTTGATCTGCGCTTCGGTCATCGGTATTCCAGCCGGAACCTGAGGACCACGGCTTTGTTCGCGCATAAAGCGTTTCACAATGCGATCTTCAAGCGAATGGAAACTGATTATCGAAAGGCGACCACCTGGTGCCAGCACGCTGAGCGAGCTTTTTAGCGCCTGCTCTATCTCCTCCAGTTCACTGTTCACCCAAATGCGCACCGCCTGGAAGGTACGGGTCGCGGGATGTTTGAATTTGTCTTTCACCGGCATTGCCGCCGCAATCACTTCCGCCAGCTCTTTGGTGCGAGTCATCGGTTCGATGCGATTGCGCTCGACAATGGCGCGAGCAATGCGTTTGCCGAAGCGTTCTTCGCCAAAGGTTTTAATCACCCAGGCAATGTCTGCTTCATCGGCGGTTTGCAGCCATTCAGCCGCTGACTGACCGCGTGTTGGGTCCATACGCATATCTAACGGACCGTCACGCATAAATGAGAATCCGCGCTCCGCGTCATCAAGCTGCGGAGATGAAACCCCAAGATCGAGAAGAATCCCGTCGATCTTACCGGTCAGTCCGCGTTCGGCGACATAGTCAGCCAACGCAGAAAAAGGTCCATGTACGATGGAGAAGCGAGGATCGGTAATCGTTTTAGCAACGGCAATAGCCTGCGGATCGCGATCGATTGCCAGTAAACGCCCCTCTTCGCCAAGCTGGGAGAGGATCAGACGTGAGTGACCACCGCGACCAAATGTCCCGTCAATGTAGATGCCGTCTGGACGAATATTCAGGCCGTTTACGGCTTCATCCAGCAACACCGTTGTATGTTTATAATTTTCCGTCATTTTATAGAGACAAATCCTGCAATCGTTCCGACAAAGCGCCGGTCACAGACTGCTCAGCGTCGATATCTTCCTTGACCTGTTGATACCAGGTCGTTTCATCCCACAGCTCAAACTTATTGAACTGCCCAACCAGCATCACTTCTTTCGTTAGCCCTGCGTGTTGTCGCAGAATGGGCGCGATCAATAAGCGACCGGCGTTATCCATCTGACATTCGCTGGCATGACCCAGCAATAAGCGCTGTACGCGACGCTCAACTGGATTCATGCTCGACAGACGCGATAACTTCTGCTCGATAATTTCCCATTCAGGCAGGGGGTACAGCAGCAGGCACGGGTGATGGATGTCAATGGTACAAACCATTTGACCGGTAGCGCTCTCGAGCAGTTGATCCCGATAACGGGTAGGCACCGATAAGCGCCCTTTACTGTCGAGATTAACTAACGTTGCTCCCCGGAACATGCCAGTCTCACCCCCGATTACCACTTTATCCCACAAATTCCCACTTAAAGGAGTTTACGGAGCGGAGGAAAACCTTGTCAAGCAAGTCACGGCGCTTAGCGGAGCAAAAAACCCATTGTTTACGGCTAATATCTGCGTTGAACAAATTCCGTACAGCAAACGAAGCAAATTAACGTCATGAATATTTGTAAGAAAAAAATCCAACAACTCATCATTGTTTAAAACAACTCAATATCAACCGAGGAAAATATAAAGTGTCAGTTTGCGACGCGAGCGGCATTTTAGGACAATATGCAGCGAGATAACAGTACCAGTTCATCGGTCTGTACGGCCCGTACGGCCAAGGAAGGTGAGAGATTGCCGCAATTCGGCGGCAAAGTGTTTGTTAATTCGGCAAATCCACACAAGCATGTAACAAAATAATACAAACGTAACGCGCCGTTACGTATCAATAACCCAAAAAAGGATAGTTGCATTTTTAAATTAGGATAATTAAAGAATAAATTTCAGATAATTCTAAAGAATATTCTTAAATAGAATAAGGTTATTTCTGAGAATAAAATATTTGATGGCATCGAAGCATTCTCTCCAATGCCATCAATAGCAACCACTTAGTTACGGCTAAGGATGCCGCGGCGGTACAGATTACGCCGAATGCGCGTTAATCCTGGTTTTGGTTTACGCGGTTCATCAAGGCTTGCAAGGACGATCTCCAGCACACGTTCAGCCACATCTCGGTGGCGCTGTGCCACTGCCAGCACCGGACATTGCAGGAAGTCGAGCAGTTCGTGATCGCCAAACGTGGCAATGGCTAAATCGGATGGTAGTTGTCCATCGCGACGCAATGTCACATCCATCACCCCCTGCAATAGCGCAAATGAGGTGGTGAACAGTGCCTGAGGCATCGGATGTGTTTCCAGCCATTTATCAAACAACTGCGCTGCTGCCTCCCGCTCATAGCTATTGGCATACAGGAAGTGCACGTCACGCGGATCGTCTTTCCACGCGGTACGGAAACCCTGTTCGCGCAGGAAACTGACCGATAATTCAGGGAGCGCCCCCAGATAGAGCACGGTTTCAGCAGGGAATTTACGCAATTCCTCCGCCAGCATTTCCGCATCATCCTGGTCTGCGCCGACAACACTGGTGAAGTGTTCACGATCCAGCGCACGATCCAGCGCCACAATCGGGAATGAACTGTTCGCCCAGCGCTGATAGAACGGATGTTCCGGCGGTAATGAGGTAGACACAATAATGGCGTCAACCTGACGCTGCAAAAGGTGCTCAATACAGCGCATTTCGTTATCCGGCTGATCTTCAGAGCAGGCAATCAGCAGTTGATACCCACGCTGACGCGCCTGACGTTCCAGGTAGTTTGCAATGCGGGTATAACTCGTATTCTCCAGGTCCGGGATCACCAACCCGATAGAACGTGTGCGTCCAGCACGGAGCCCGGCCGCCACAGCATTAGGGTGGTAATTATGTTCGCGCACCACCGCCATGACTTTTTCGACCGTTTTGTCGCTTACGCGGTATTGCTTTGCTTTGCCATTAATAACGTAGCTTGCAGTCGTTCGCGAAACGCCGGCCAACCGAGCGATTTCATCCAGTTTCACAATTGCCCCTTGCGTAAAATGTACAAACCATAACCTTTAAGATGGCATGGGTTAAATTTATTAACATCTAAGCGCAGAATAATGACTGCGGCAACCGCTTTTGTCTCTGGTTACTGCTGATTTCGCAAAAAAAAAGCGCAACAGGTAGCATCAGCGAAAACGGGTACGTTACCTGTAGGCCGGATAAGGCATTTACGCCGCCATCCGGCATGACCTCCACGATGATGCCTGATGGCACTGTGCTTATCAGGCCTACAATCGGCTATTAACGCATGATTTTATCGCCTCGGGAGAGTCCCACCACGCCGGAACGGGCAACTTCCACAATTTTAGCGACTTCACGCAGCGTTGCCAGAAACGCATCCAGCTTATCGCTGGTGCCCGCCAGTTGTACGGTGTAGATCGACGGCGTAACGTCGATGATTTGCCCGCGGAAAATCTCCGTGTTACGTTTCACTTCTTCCCGGCCATAACCGCTGGCCTGGATTTTCACCAGCATGATTTCTCGTTCAACGTGAGCGCCCTGCCCCAGCTCGCTAACGCGCAGAACATCCACCAGTTTGTGGAGCTGCTTTTCAATTTGCTCGAGGACCTTTTCATCGCCCACGGTCTGGATCGTCATCCGTGATAAGGTCGGATCGTCAGTCGGCGCGACGGTCAGGCTTTCAATGTTGTAACCACGCTGAGCGAAGAGGCCTATTACGCGCGATAATGCCCCAGACTCGTTTTCCAGTAATACTGATAATATCCGGCGCATAATCAGGTCCTCTCCGTTTTGCTTAACCACATCTCATCCATACCGCCCCCTCGAATTTGCATCGGGTAGACATGCTCACTGCCATCGACGGTGACATCAACAAACACCAGCCGGTGGTTGCGCACATGTTCCAGTGCTTCCCCCAGTTTGCTTTCCAGCTCATCCGGATGATTTATCTGGATACCAATATGCCCATATGCTTCAGCAAGACGAACAAAATCAGGTAGCGACTGCATATAAGACTGCGAATGACGCCCGGAATAGATCATGTCCTGCCACTGTTTCACCATGCCGAGATAGCGGTTGTTAAGGTTGAGTACCAGCACCGGCAGCTCATATTGCAGCGCCGTCGACAGCTCCTGGATATTCATCTGAATACTGCCATCACCGGTAACGCAGACTACCGTTTCATTCGGCAGTGCCATCTTCACCCCTAACGCTGCGGGTAAACCGAATCCCATGGTGCCAAGACCGCCTGAGTTGATCCAGCGGCGCGGTTTATCAAACGGATAGTACAGCGCAGCAAACATCTGATGCTGACCAACGTCAGAGGTCACATACGCCTCCCCTTTCGTCAGACGCCAGATGGTTTCGATCACCGCCTGCGGTTTAATACTTTCGCTTTGAGTGTCGTATTTCAGGCACTGACGGGCGCGCCAGTGCTCAATCTGTTGCCACCAGTCACGGTTATCGTCCAGCGGCTGCTGCGATTTCTCCTGCTCCAGCAGCTCAAGCATCTGATCCAGCACCAGGAGAGCATCGCCCACGATTGGAATATCCGCCGTGACGGTTTTTGAAATAGAGGTGGGGTCGATATCGATATGTAACACGGTCGCATTCGGGCAATATTTTGCCAAATTATTGGTTGTACGATCGTCAAAGCGCACGCCGACCGCAAATATCACATCCGAATGATGCATAGTCATATTCGCTTCATAGGTACCATGCATACCCAACATGCCCAGCGCCTGACGATGCGTTGCCGGAAACGCACCTAAGCCCATCAGTGAGGAGACAACCGGCAGATTTAGTGCTTCAGCAATCTGCCTCAGCTGTTCGTGGCAGGCAGCATTCACCGCCCCGCCCCCCACGTACACAACCGGTTTTTTCGCGGCTACCAGCGTCTGCAGAGCACGTTTTATCTGTCCTTTGTGCCCGGTCGTCGTCGGATTATACGAACGCATGCTCACCGACTCCGGCCAGCTGTAAGGCAGTTTCTTCGCCGGATTCAGAATATCTTTCGGCAAATCCACTACCACCGGTCCCGGACGACCACTTGCCGCCAGCCAGAAGGCTTTTTTCAGCACTTGCGGGATGTCTTCCGTTTGTTTAACCAGAAAGCTGTGTTTTACCACCGGGCGAGAAATCCCCACCATGTCGCACTCCTGGAAGGCATCGTAGCCAATCAGAGAGGTAGCCACTTGTCCGGAGAGGATCACCAGCGGGATGGAGTCCATGTACGCCGTTGCGATACCGGTGATCGCATTGGTTGCTCCCGGCCCTGAGGTGACCAACACAACGCCCACTTCCCCCGTCGCACGTGCCAGACCATCGGCCATATGGACCGCTGCCTGCTCATGGCGGACCAGCACATGATCAATACCACCGACCGTATGCAAAGCATCATAAATATCGAGGACTGCGCCCCCGGGATACCCGAATACCTGCTTCACACCCTGATCGATGAGCGATCGGACGACCATCTCGGCTCCAGACAACATCTCCATGGCTTGCCTCCACTCTTATAATGAATAACGGTTTAACAACACATTAACCGCTGACGATAAGGCATGGCAATTGACACTGAAGTGGTGGCGTAACGGCGGATAAGAATAAAACGGAGGAAAGAATCGAATAAACGGAGAATTAAACCAGTATAAGCAAATGAAATGACAAATAATCGCTTAAAAATGAGCACTTACAGCGATTACTCTATTTTTTCGCCCTCCCGGGCAAAAAACAAAAGCAGATTTCAGCATAAAATTTCAAATAAAAATAAAAAAGCAGAATAAACCAGACGCATCATCGGATTTACTCTGCCATAGGTCACTGCTTACAGATGGAGACTAACAGCTCTTCCATCCATTGATGTCCTTTATCCCGACCAGCGGCTTCATGCCAGGAAAGATAACAAGTCCGGCTATTCAGTTTTAACGGTAGCGGTAATATTTGCAGTTCTAAAGCCTCAGAGAACTCTTCAGCTAACCAGCGTGGCGCAATAGAAACCAAATGAGTTTGGGATACAATATTCAGTACGCTGATTAATGCCATTCCCTGATAAGCTACGCAGGCTTGTTTATCCTGAGTGTCATACCAGGGTTGACTGAATGACGCAAAGCGTTCGAGAGAAACTACCGCATGCTGTTCATTATAAACATCACTCTCCAGTAATGGACCGCTAATGCGTGGGTGTTTTTTACTTGCGACTAACACCATTTCATCATTGAATAACGGGATGCTGGTGAACTCAGGACGGCGGAATTCTTCATAACTAATAACAAATTCTGTTTCCTGATACCGTAATTGATGTTCTGTATTTTGGTTGAGCGAGGATTTAAATACAACATGAATATTAGGCGCAACTTGCTCAACGCGATTGTAAATCAAGGACGTGAGGATATTATCCAATGGGCTACAGACGCAAAGATTAAATACACGTGAGCTGCTGGTGGGTTCAAAACCGGACCCTGGCAGTTCATTCTGCACCAATTGCAGCGCCTGACGAATAGAGCCAAATAGCTGAAAAGCCCGTGCAGTTGGCTGGATGCCTCGGCCATAGCGCACAAAGAGCTCATCATTAAACATAACCTTCAGACGCGCGACTGCGTTGCTGACTGCAGGCTGAGACATACCCAGAGAATGCGCTGCGCGAGTAATATTCTGTTCTTGCATCACCGCATCAAAAACGGTTAATAAATTAAGGTCAACCATGCGCAGCTGCGGTTTCCCCATCTCTAAAAGATTAGGTTTATCTATTATTTTTACTTCTGGCATATTTAACTCCACTGTCACTCAAAACTCCCTTTTCCCAGACGGAGCTCAGAAATAACCTCCGCTAATATGATTTACCATGCATATAAAATAAGAAAAAGGGAAAGCATTAAAATTAGGAAAACATAAAGACCCTGGCCTGAATGAACAAAAACCAATGCGAGCGCAGTGGGGCAGAGGTCGCTGCACGATGATTCATACGTTTAAATGTCGAAAACAATATAAACATAACCATGACAAATACACAATCATGCACGAAGTGAATGTATATTTAAGATTTAATTAAATGTTTATATCATTAACACCGCGATGCTTAACATTTATTTATCAATCATTTTTCCCACGGCACCTCAAATCTATTCAGAATTAATATAAAAACCAATAAATCATAAAGATAGAAAATCCATCCACAAGTTATCTCTTCAATATGCCGTTACAATAACTGGGTAATGACTCCAACTTATTGATAGTGTTTTATGTTCAGATAATGCCCGATGACTTTGTCATGCAGCTCCACCG